>CAVCDF010000086.1:0-21405 GCA_963600795.1 Anaerotignum sp.
CAGCCATCGCTGCAGTAAGCAATCCTCTTCTCATAATTACAATTCTTGAAATTCTATTTTCTGAGACGTCTCGCTATGTATACCTGGAAGAGCGGAGAAAGTAAAAGCGAGGACTTGTTTTTGTGTGCAAATAATCTTAACTTTCGGATATATACCTGCTTCGCACAGAACTGTCAGAGACGTATCTTTATGATGAAACGAATTGAAGTTGTTGCGGCCATCATCGAAGATGGCGATAAGATTCTCGCCACGCAGCGCGGCTACGGGGACTACAAGGACAAGTGGGAGTTTCCCGGTGGCAAGATGGAGCCGGGCGAGACGCCGGAGGAGGCTCTTGTGCGCGAGATAAGGGAAGAATTGTCTGCGGACATTTCCGTGGACAGGTTCGTCTGCACGGTAGAGCACGATTATCCGACCTTTCACCTGACTATGCACAACTATCTGTGCCACGTCGTCTCGGGCCATCTCCTGCTCCTTGAGCACGAAGCTGCCGAATGGCTGGACTTCGCCCACATAGATTCCGTTGACTGGCTGCCAGCCGACCTGAAGGTCCTGCCTTCGCTGAAGTCCCTGCTCAAAGAATAACATCATTTCCTGTGAAGCGAAAAATGTCTAACTTTGCGCTCGCTATGAACAAGGATGTGTCGCTCTGGAGCGTTTTCGGAGTGTTTTCAAAAATAGGTGCCTTCACGATCGGCGGAGGCTATGTGATGCTCCCTCTCATCGGTGACGAGGTCACCAAGAGGGGATGGATCAGCGAGGAGGACTACAAGGATGTCACCGTGCTGGCGCAGAGCGCCCCCGGAATCCTTGCCATAAACATCGCATATTATGCGGGTTACCGCATCAAGGGTGTCAAAGGCAGCATAGTGGCGGCCATAGGTGCGGCTCTGCCGTCGTTCCTCATCATCCTTGCGATAGCGATGGTGTTCACGAATTTCAAGGACAATGTCTATGTCCGCCGGTTCTTCCAGGGAGTCAGGCCGGTTGCCGTGGCGCTCATTCTCTCGGCGGCTCTGAATATGGTCAAAGGGTCCAGATGGACGTGGTGGACCGTCGCCCTTGCCCTTGGAACAATCTTCCTGGTGGCGTTCCTGAGCGTGTCTCCGATCTGGATCATACTCGTAGTCATCGCCGGTGCCATAAGCATTTCGGTTTTAAGGGGAAGGAGGAAATAGGATGATACTTTTCTGGGAACTTTTCTACACATTCTTTCTTATCGGTCTGCTGAACTTCGGCGGCGGAGGAGCAATGGTGTCGCTCATCCAGAGCCAGGTCGTCACCCTTCACGAGTGGCTTACCGAAGGAGCCTTTACGGACATTGTGGGCATATCGCAGAGCACTCCCGGGCCGGTGGCCATAAACTGTGCCACATATGTGGGCTACGAAGTCATCCATTCGGCCGGCTACGGAGTGGGACTTTCCATCCTGGGGTCCTTCCTTTCCACGCTCGCAGTCGTCCTGCCTTCGTTCCTGGTGTTCCTGGTTGTCATAAGAATATTCAATAAATATCATTCCAGCCAGGCCTACGCCTACGCTATGGCGGGTCTGCGTCCTGTTGTGGCCGGCCTCATCGCCGCCGCCGCAATCGTGCTGACCCTGCACACTCATCCGCTGTCCATCATCAAGGAGAACTTCCCGAACTGGATTGCCTGGGGCTTGTTCGCCCTGGCGCTGATACTGAATCAGCTGAAGGTACTCGGCCCAATCTCCATCATCATCTCCGCCGGCCTCATCGGCCTGTTCGTCTTCTGATTACGCACCATTCTTGGCTGGCACTCCGTGCGTAAAACAAGCCTTCACACGCACGGAATGTCTATTTGACTGACTTTGTGCGTGGAAATGCTTGTTTCGCGCACCGAGTGGCGGCAAGGCAGACAAGGTCGGACAGAAATAGATAAATGGTGACCGGAAAGTCTCGTCCGCCTTCCGGTCACCATCATCATTTTATGGGTATTTGAATATGCTAGATGCTTCCTGCTCCCTGATTTGCGGTTGTAGGCCATCCCGGATTCTGATAAATCGGCGATGAACTTACATCGCTTCCGTCAGAGGATGTGTTCAGGAAGTTCTGTATGGCGATAGGTGAGAGGTAGTGAGCCATAGCCCACTTGAAGCCACCTTGCCTCATTATCAGAGTTCCGTTGGAGATTTCCTGAGGACGGAGGTACTGGCTGAGTTCCGGAGAAGAAACATTTGCGTTGGTATCATCCGCACCATAGACAAGTATGCTTGTCCCGTCATCTTTGTTGTACCAGTCTTTCATCGGTCCCCAAAGCTTGAATCCTTCTACGTGGTAAGGAGTCGATATCATCTGGTCCATTGAACGCCAGCGTTTCAGGTCCATTGAACGGAAACCCTCTGCCATGAGTTCACAGTTGCGTTCACGGCGGATATTGTACAAAGTAGGGTCAACAAGATTGCCGCCTGAATATGCGCCCCAATTATATTTTGCCTCTTCAGCCATGTTCGTGGCCGCTATGCTTTTGCTGTAGTCAGGGTCAAGCTTTGCACGTGTGCGGATCGCTCTCCAGTAGGAGTCCGCAGTCCCATCTATGGCCCCTGTTTTCTCATAGCACGCTTCAATGTAGTTGAGATAGGCTTCGGCTGCACGGAAGGTTATGCTTCCGATGTATGAACCGAAGTTTGAGCAGTGTTTCGCGTCAAAGTTGCCGCCTTTGCGGATGGCGTATCCTGTGGAATAATTGGAATCTCGGTTGCCCGAAGTGATGTCAGGATACGGTTCGACAAGAGTGGCGTGAGTTCCTTCGGATGAGGCGTAAAGGACATTCTTCTGCCCGGGTTCCTTGAGGAACAGCCAGAGACGGCCGTCTCGTCCTTTGCGTTCGTCAGACACTGTGTCGTCACCGGCATATCCGGAACTTTGGGCGTAGATAGGAAGGCCGTTGGCCATAAGGAAAGTGTTAACCATACCGTGGGTTATGCCGTATCCTGCATTGCCCTTTTGTGCGAATTGGACTACACCGTGAGTCAGTCCGAGACCTTTGTCATATTGACGCCACATCAGCACCTCATCGTAACCGGACATATCTTCATCGGCATACATGTCGTAATAAGGGTTCTGGGCATCAACAGTACTCTGCTGGAGAACGCCATTGTTTTCCGTTAGTCCTACGGCATCGGCAACGGTTTTTGCAGATTCCATAGCCTGGCTCAAGAACCATTCGATCTCCGCGTCTATGCTTCCGGCCTTGTACTGGAAATTCGCATTGTAATCTTTGCTCTTCCCCGGCCATTTGCTGTCGCCAGGAACGAAAGCCGTATTCCTGAAATATTTGAGCCAGGTACCCTCGAACAGCGCTACTCTGGATTTGAACAAATAAGCGCAGTTTTTAGAGATGCGGTTCTTGTTGCCGTCCGGGGCGACATCCTTCAGCATAACAATCGCTGAATCAAGATCAGAGAGGATGAAGCGGGCTACTTCATTGCAAGGCATTCTTTTGCTGGCTTCGGTAAGCGGTTCCTGTTCATCCTTGATAGGACGGTAGATTATAGGGAAGTCTCCGAATTCCTTCAACTTGCCGAAGTATTCGAACGCACGCAGAAAGTAAACTTCTCCGATGTAATGCTCGACGTTCTCCTTGTTACCGCTTATCTCTCCGTTCTTCCATGCATCGATAACACGGTCAAGAAAATAGTTGCACTTATAGATGTAGGTGAATTCCCATTCACCTCCGGTCTGCTGGGTTTTGTATTCTCCAGGAACATACAGTTTGTAGTCGCCGCTGGCAACCATATTGTCTGTTCCGTGGTCCCATCCGAAGGTGCCGTACCAGTTGATGCCGGTATCGTGCGAAGGCAGAATGCCTGGATAAATACCGTTTATGTAGGAAGCGAGCTGACTTTCCTCATTCAGATAGTTGTCGGGGGTTATCTGTGAGAGCGGCTCTTTGTCTAAGAATCCGTCGCAGGACGCAAGTGTGCCGGCGAGAATGATTCCGGTGACAAACCTGATGATGTTATTTGTGTTTTTCATGATGATTCGATGTTTATAGGGTGAGACTCAAACCAAATGACAATGTCTTGTAAAGAGGATAACCGCTTCCGCCATAGCCGGAGTCGATGGTTTCCGGATCAAGAGTCTCAAACAGGCTCGTGCCTGTCCAAAGGTTTTCTCCCGAGAGGAACATTCTCAATTTGGCTACCTTGAATCGCTCGGTAATCCTTGAAGGAAGCGTGTAACCGATCTGAAGGTTCTTCAGGCGGATGTAAGCGGCATTCTGCAGATAGCGTGTCTGAACCATCTGATTCTTGTCAGTGCTGAAGTCCGGGTTAGGGAAATATGCATCAAGATTGACTCCTGCCTCTCCGGCCTTGACCATGACGGAATTCTCGTCACGGAAGTAATCGAGATGAGGTGTGTAGCAAGTTGACCACCACATTCCGCCGTAGCTGCCCCAGAAGGTCGCGCTGTCCTGGAAATAGTCACGTTTGAGAACGCCCTGGAAGAATACTCTGAAATCGAAGCCCTTCCAGTCTGCAGTCAGATCGATGCCGAAATGGTAGCGAGGGGTGGAATTTCCGATGATGGACCTGTCGCCAGGGTCGTTGATCGTGCCGGAACCGCCGTCTACCTTGCCGTCTCCGTTGATGTCAGCGTACATGATGTCTCCGGCCTGCCATCTTGAATCGAATGCGTCCTGTCCGCCGTTAGGAAGTGTGGCGAGATGTGCATCCATCTCCTCCTGTGTCTTGGCGATGCCTATGGTCGTGTAACCCCAGATCTCTCCGACTTTCATTCCTTCGCGGTAAGTGCCATCGATGACTCCTGTCTTGTTCGGATAGCGGGTTATCTCTGTCTGAGAATCAGACAGCATAAGCTTCACACCGTAGTCAAAGCCGTTCCAGATTCTGTCTTTCCAACTCAGACTAAGTTCCCATCCATAGGTCTTCAAGTCAGTGTTGTTGGTGCGTGGTACACTTGTTCCGAGGGTCTCAGGAAGTTCCGGAGCAGGACCGATCATATCGAGGGTCTTTCTGACAAACCAGTCAAATGAACCGGTCAGTCTGTTGTTGAATGCTCCGAGGTCAAGACCTGCGTTCCAAGTGTTGATCCTTTCCCAAGTCAGTGAGGAAGCGATAAGTTCCGGCGTTGATGCTACATTCGGCTTCTTACCGTTGATGAGCCATGAACCGCTTGATGCTGAGAACGCCATCTGAGAATATGTCGGATAAAGACTTGTCGTGTTCTGGTTTCCGAGTTCACCATAGGATGCTCTGAATTTCAGAGTGCCGACGTAAGGAGTTATCGGTTCCCAGAATTTTTCTCGGGCGATATTCCAGCCGATGGAGAATGAAGGAAAAAGGCCCCATCTTTCAGAACCGCGGAACCGTGAAGTCCCGTCGTAGCGCAGATTGGCTTCTACAAGGTATTTGCCTTGGTAGTCATAGTTCAGACGTCCGAAGAAACCGGCTGTTGACCAATGGTCGTAAGTGCCGTCTACTGTAGGAGAAACCGCGTTGCCGTTGTAATCGACTCCTGTGGTCAGGTGAGCTACCGGCATATCCGGAATTATGATTCCGTTGCGCTTGAGGTAGGTGTATTTGGACTTTGAAAGTTCAGACTGGAAACCAACCATCCCCTTGAAGTTGTGCCCTGATTCAAGGTTGAGGCTGTACTCGGTGTATGCGTTGATGTTCAGATAGTTCTCCTTGTTAGTGGTTTCTGCGACGTAGCTTTCCGTGTTGTAGATATAAGGCTCTCCGTTGACGTTGTGGTTGTAGGTCATCTGCCTGTCTGTGTGCTGGGTCGTGCTGTAGATGCGGTAGTTGACATCAACGAACGTTTTCCAGTTGGTAACAGGCTCAAGCACAAGTTGGGCTTGCTGGTAGATGTAGTCGGACTGAGTGTTGCTTCTGCCGCCATCTACAATGTCGAGTGCCGGGGTCGGAGCGCTGTACAGGTATCCGTTAGGATCGTATGCAGGGAGGTAAGGCCAGGCCTGTCTTGTGAGTCCTTCATAGACTCCGTCAAGGTTTGTCGGCTTTGAGATGTCTTCGCGGATGAATCGAGAACTGTAGTTCAATTGAGCCCAGTCGGTCATCTTCACATTTATCTTTCCAGTCGCCGTGTAGCGTCCGAGATTGTCATCTGCAATCTTGAGCAGACCGTCTTGGTCAAGGTAGTTCATTGAAAGATAATATGTCACCTTGTCGCTTCCTCCGTTGACGCTGAGGTTGTGTTCCTGAGAGAATGACCAATGTCCGAAGATGGTATTGTACCAGTCCTGGTTGGCGCTTCCCGATCCGTATGGATCTTTCCAATAGCCAGGGTTGTCAGGATTCTCTATCATTGTGGCGGTGGACGGATGTCCGTCGCGATTGTCCTTTATGCGCTGAAGCCAGGCGTCATCGAAGAATGCTGAACGTCCGGCGTTCGCTCTCGCTTCATTGAAATAGAGCGCGAATTTGTAGGCATCGGCTTGATTCTGAAGCAGGACAGGGTCGTTCCACCTGAAACTGTTGTTGTAGTTGACGACAGGCTTGCCGCTGGTTCCGCTCTTGGTGGTGATGAGTATGACACCGAACGGAGCCCGTGAACCGTAGATGGATGATGCCGCCGCATCCTTCAGTACTGAGATATTTTCGATATCCTGAGGATTGAGCGCATTGATGTCGCCTTCCATACCGTCGATGAGAATCAGTGGACTGCCGCTGGAACCTTCTCCGATAGTCGCGATGCCTCGGATATTTATCTCCGCCGTCTGGCTGAGGTCTCCAGAATGTTGTGTAATCTGAAGTCCCGGCACGATTCCCTGCAATGCTTGGGCGGCAGTCGCGACAGGTCTTGCTTCTATGTCCTTGGCTGTGGCTGTGCCGACAGAACCGGTAAGGTTGACTTTTTTCTGGCTACCGAATCCGACTACGACAATTTCATCAAGCGATTCAAGACTCTCCTTCAGCGATACATTTATTATTCCGGCACCGGCAGGAACTATGCGGGTTTCCACATCATATCCGAGGCAGTTGAACTCAATCTCGGCTCCGTCGGATACTGAAATCGAATATTTTCCGTTCTCGTCCGTGGTCGTGCCTGTCGTCGTCCCTTTGACAAAAACTGTTACTCCGGCCAGAGGGGCTTTTGTCACGGCATCGGAGACGACTCCTGAAAGATTTCCGCCCTTATTATCGGTCGCAGAAGAATTTCCCTGCCGAGCATTGCTCAATATGATCTGTTTCTTGTCAATCCGGTAGCGGATCTGTGTCCCCGCAAACATTTTGTCAAGGACAAAGGAAAGGGTGGCGTCTTTGACATCAAGGCTGACAGGCTGTTGATCGTCAACGACTTGTTTCGTGTAGATGAAAGAGTATCCGCTCATTTGTTCCACTCGGTCTATGACCTTTACCAAAGGAGCGTTCTCCATACGAAGAGTGATGCGGACATTCTGTGCGGAAGCCGCAATGGAAAAGAACGACAACAGGAAGAAACCTGCTATCGCCAAATAAATCTGCTTCATTGGACACTGCATTAAGTTATGTTATCATTATGCGGTCTATAACGATAGGCCGTCAATAAGACACATTGCAGCAAAGTTTCCGAAAGATTATTTCGAATATATTTGGTACTCCGTCCTGATGATTCCTTCATCCTCGGTGGCGATGCGCCGGCATCGGATTGGAGCGGACTGTTCAATGAGAGACATGATGTGGTCGAGACTCTCATTGCGGAACGTCGCGCGTATCTGATAATCGGACACTTTCGGATCCTTGATGGTGATTTTGACGTTGTGGATTGACGAAAGTCTTTCAAACACGTAGGATAACGGGTCTCCGCGGAAAGCCGTTGTGCCATCCTTCCAGGCAGTCCACTTGAAAGTGTCGGTAGCGAACATCTTTACTGAGTCGCCGGGTCCGCACATAAGCTGGTATCCTTGGGGCAGCGTGTATGACTTGCCGTGAGCATTGATCCCAAGACGTCCGGAAACGAGAGTGATTCTTTGCGCCCAGTCCAGATAGGCCTCTATGTTGAATTCTGTTCCCGTGGCCACAACATCAAGGCCTTTCGTCTTTACTGAAAAAGGATGCTCCTCATTTGAACGGACTTCAAAGTAAGCTTCACCGTCAAGATTCACTTCCCTGATTTTCCCGGAGAAACGTGACGGGTAACTTATCCTGGAGCCGGAATTAAGCGTCACCTTGGTGCCATCTGGAAGAACCACATCGGCGTAAACTCCATACGGAGTTGAAAAACTGAGCCATTCAGGGTCTGCTGCCTTGCCGGAATACTTTTCATAAGTGATGGCGGCGGCCCAACAGAACAGAGGCAACAGGAGCACGGCGGCAATATTCTTCCACCACACTAAGAGTTTGCGGGGGCTTTTCTGTTCAGTATGTCCGCTGCTGATTGACTGGATCACCGTTTTCCTTGCGGCATCAATATTGACGGCGCTGGCATCGAACGCAGGGTGTTCGGCTTCCCAAATGTTGCGAAGCCGAAAATATTCATTGAGATTGTTGTCATTTTCCAGTATCCACGACTCGATCTCGCTCTGCTGCTCAGGACTGCATTTGCCGGCAAAATGAAGTAAAATCAGTTCCTGATATTCATTTATGTCTCCTTTCGTCATATTCCGACTTAAATAACTATAATCAACAATAACAGACCTACGACACATTTCTTGATGGCTGACAAGGCTTTGCTTATCCGTAATTCAACGGTTCTTTGGGTGACATTCAGCTTCCGCGCAATCTCGGCAGATTTCATTCCACATTCAATACGCATAATGTAACTTTCCTTTATTTTTTCAGGAAGATCGCTTATGGCATTGTCAATCAGCCTTCTCATATCTGAATACAGAACATAGCTGTCAACATCGTGAGTTCCGGCGGATTCCTCTATCCTGAGGTTCCTGATATGCTCCCGACAGATTCTGTCGCGTCGGATTTCATTCAGAGCCCTGTTGCGGACGGCGCTCAGAAGATAAGACTTCAGTGACTTTTCCACCGCCAGGCTTTCCCTTTTCTCCCAGAGTCTCATGAAGATTCCGGAAACAATGTCCTCACACTGCTGAAGGTCGCGGATGTAGTTGCCGCAGAACATCACGAGATCTACATAATAACGGTCAAATAAATCCGTGAAGGCCTGTGTGTCAGACCTTCTCAGACCATTCAGAAAATGGTTGTCATCGATCCTGGTGTCGTTCTTACCCATTGCGTGCAAGAGTGATGCGGCTGCGAAAGTAAGACAAAAACGGCGGAAAATAAAATCATTTTCATAACTTTCGGATTCAGTATCGTCAAGTGTCTATAAAGGGAAGAATAATGCGATGACATCCGATTGGAGCATCATATTGCGGCACCGCATGGGCGATTATGACAACTGACAATAACACTGGAAATATAATCAGGCACAACAGTTATGAGAAAGGCTTTCCTTGCATTTGCAGCATTCGTGCTGATGGTCTGCCAGTCGGATCTTCTGGCAGAAGGCATAAACTTCAAGACAAAAGACACATCCATCAGTCTGGGCGCTGACGGCCGTTACACATCAATCAAAGTTTGCGGGAACGAGATTCTCTCCGCCCCGTCTCCGGCGGTGATTGCCCTTGTTGACGGCAGAGTTGTAATGCCGCAGTCTGTTGGAAAGAACGGGAACCGTCTGTCTTTCAAGATGGAAGATGGCTGCACGCTGCAGCTGAAATATTCCTGCACTCCGAACTGCATTACAATGGAGGCCACGAAGGTGCCGGACTCATACAATGCCGTGATGTTCAGTCCGGTCAAGGTCAGGATCAACGAAACGGTCGGGGATGTGGTCGGTGTCACGCAGGGCGAGGGAGTCGCCTTCGCCGTCCAGTCGCTCAACATCAAGACGATGGCCGGCATTCCGCAGGAATTCATTCCTGAGTTTCAGGCCGAATTCTATTCGAATCCTTTGTCGGAAGGTGCCGAACTGTCGGTCAGGCTTGTGCCGAACTATCGTCTGGCCGCCGTCGGGATGGAGGACGGAACTTTGTTTCAGATTTCCGCTCGCAACCGCAGCAGACTTGAATACAGGACAGTGGAGAATGTCGAAAATGCCATGGTTATGCCTGTCAAGGGGCCGGATGCCTTGATTGAAGGCGCGAAGGTGGCAATCTGGGGATCAAGGTCGGAAAAGGCTCTCGAAAGGATAGGAGAAATCGAGGTCGAGCAGGGGCTGCCGCATCCTCTGTTCGATGGAGAATGGGGAAAGACTTCCAGAAAAGCGATGCGCTCATATCTCATTTCGGATTTCGATGAGAACAATTTTGATTTCGTGCTGGACAAGGCGGTCAAGGCCGGTCTGAAGTATCTTTATCAAAGCAATCCGTTTGAGAATTGGGGGCATTTCGAGTTCAGCAAGCAAGTCGTGTCCAACGGAGATGAGGGGATGAAGGCTCTGGCGGACAAGGCGGCCGCTAAAGGCGTGAAACTGGGTCTGCACACTCTCTCCTGCTTTATGACTACCAACGATCCTTACGTTACGCCTGTCCCCGACAAGCATCTGCTGAAGCAGGCGGCATTGAAACTCAAGTCTTCTCTGGATTCTTCCCAGACGGACATAAGGATTGAGAGCAACACCTATTTTGACATTCCTGCCTCAGTCAATGCACTGCAGATTGAGGATGAACTGATTGTTTTCAAGCAGGTTGTAAAAACGGATGGAGAGATGTCGCTTTCGGGTTGTACGAGAGGCGCATTCGGAACCAGAGCTGCAGCCCACGGGGCAGACAAGCCGTTGTACAAACTTTGGGACTACCCTTACAATACACTTTATCCTGACGTTGAACTTGAGGATGCCTTCGCGTCAAGGCTGGCTGAGATATTCAACAAGACCGGTGTCGCCCAGACTTCGCTTGACGGTTTGGAAGGCTGCCTGAGCACAGGCCACGAAGACTACGCCACCGCCCGTTTCGTCGAAGGAATATTCAGCAAGGTTGACCACAACGTCCTGAACGATGCCAGCAATCTCAACCATTTCACCTGGCACACCAGCACCAGGATGAACTGGGGGGAGCCTTGGGGAGAGGAGATGCGTACAGGACAGGTCGAGAACAGAATAAAGAATCAAGTATTCTTCAGAAGAAATCTCTTCCCGAGGATGCTTGGCTGGTTCCTCATCAGGCTCGCAGACAGAAAGTTCGAATGCTCGTCCCTTGAGGACCTCGAGTGGGCGCTGTCAGAATCTGCCGGTTTCGATGCCGGCTATGCCATGACCATCCATCCGAATACTCTTCATCGTCACGGACAAATCGACATATTGCTAGAAGCAATCAAGAACTGGGATATGTTGCGCGAGAACCTTTGCTTTACACCGGAGCAGATGGAAAGGCTGAAGGACCCGTCAACCGAATGGCATCTGGAAAAGGTTGATGACCGCAATTTCGACCTGTACAGGCTGAACATCTCCAAGCGGTTCCACTGCAACCTGGCCGAACTTCAGCCTGGCCAGCCAGGTGGGTCCGACTGGAATCTGGACAATCCTTATAAAGGCCGGTTCAGTTTCCGTCTCAGAGTTGAAGGTGACGGTGCAATCACGAACCCTACATTCTACACCGATGCCGGTGCCGTGACCTTCGAGTGCAAGGTTGAGGAGGGACAGTATCTTCTCTATGGATGGGACGGAAGTGCTGTCGTCACCGACAAGAACTATAATGTCGTTTCGGCTGCCGCCAAGATAGGCGATGCTGTTCTGGAAGCAGGCAATGTCCATATCGGATTCGCTTGCGGGAAAGGTGAATATGAAACCCCGGAAGTCGAGGTCCGTTTCATCACCCGCGGTATTCCTGAAAGAATAGTCCTTAACAAATGATGGTCTGATGAAAAGATTTTATCTTGCCGTCGCCGCATTGTTCCTCGGACTGTCCGCTTCGGCACAGTTCAGCGGCAAAGCCAAATGGATCACAGCGAGCGAGTGCCAGAGCGTGACCAACACCTGGCTTTCGTACAGGAAGGATTTTACGGTGGACAAATGTCCTGACAGCCTGATTGCAAACATAGCGGCCGACACCAAATACTGGCTTTGGATCAACGGCGAGATGGCAGTGTTCGAAGGCGGACTGAAAAGAGGTCCGTCACCGCACGCGACATATTATGACAAAGTTGACATCGCACCGTTTCTGAAGGAGGGCGACAACACGATCGCCATCCTGCTTTGGCATTTCGGCAAACAAGGTTTCAGCCACATCAGCAGCGGTCTTGCCGCTCTCAAGTTCGAGGCCGTTTCCGGCAATCTTGAAATTTGCTCGGACAAGACTTGGCGGTGTATGGTCAATGCGGCCTACGAAAGTACAGGAACACCGAATCCGAATTTCAGGCTCCCTGAAAGCAATGTCCGTTTCGATGCGAGGAAAAATGCCGACGGGTGGAATATGCCAGGATATTCAAAGCCCATTCCGCATGCCAGGGTCATCGATGAGGTGGGGCGCGCTTTGATGGGAACATTGGTGGAACGCCCGATCCCGCAATGGAAGGTTTCGGGAATCAATGAATATGTCAGCGTCAGCAGACAGGGTGACACGCTAGTCTGCAAGTTGCCGTATGACGCTCAGATTACTCCTTGGCTCAGCGTTGAGGCCGCAGGAGACGAAACCATACATATTCAGACAGACCACTACTTGGGAGGAAGCGAACCGAACGTGCGTGCTGAATATGTTACCGTGCCGGGTGTGCAGGAGTATGAAAGCCTTGGCTGGATGAATGGTCACAACGTTCTGTACATTGTTCCTGAAAGCGTGAAAGTCAAAGCCGTAGGCTACCGGGAGTCCGGCTACGACACTGACATCTGCGGGTCGTTCAGTTGCGAGGACTCTGTGCTGAATGAACTATGGAAGCGGTCTGCACGTTCGCTTTATGTCTGTATGCGTGATTCCTTTATGGACTGTCCGGATAGGGAAAGAGCTCTCTGGTGGGGAGACGGTTGCAATGAGTTGTGCGAGGCATTCTACGCTTTGTCTCCGTCCAGTTCATCTCTGACAGTGAAAGGAATCCGTGAACTGGTCAGTTGGCAGGCCGCCGATGGAGTACTGTATTCGCCGATTCCTTCAGGCAACTGGTCCACAATGGAACTGCCTCTTCAGATGCTTACCGCAATAGGATGGTATGGATTCTACACCTATTATTATTTTAGCGGTGATTCCTCCTTCGTCGCGGAAGTTTATCCGGCCGTACGCAGGTATCTGCACGACTGTAACCTGTGGTCATTCAGCGAATGCGGGCTTGTGAACGTGCGCGAAGGAGAATGGAACTGGGGTGACTGGGGACCGTACATAGACATAGAGGCGCTGACCAACTGCTGGTATTATCTGGCTCTCAAGGCCGAGAAAGAATTCGCTTTGATGCTCGGCAAGGAGGCTGATGCACGTCAGGCAGAGGATATGATGTCGAAGATCAGTGACAATTTTGATAAAACTTTCTGGACGGGGACATCCTACCGTTCTCCTTCGCTTGACTGGACCGCTTCGGACGACAGGGTGCAGGCTATGGCTGTCCTTTCAGGTCTTGCCCCCGACAGCAGGTATCCGGCTTTGCGCGAGGTCCTAAGAAATGAGATGTACGCCAGCCCTTATATGGAAAGATATATACTTGAGGCCATGATCCGTATGGGCGATCCGGACGGTTCGTTCAACAGAATGAAAAGCAGGTTCGCCGGCGTCCTGAGCCATAAGGAACTCACGACAATGTTCGAGGGGTGGGGAATAGGCAACGAAGGCTTCGGCGGCGGCTCAGTCAATCACGGCGGATGCGGTTCACCTCTGATAGCATTGAGCAGATGCGTGTGTGGGATAGAACCGACGTCGCCTGGATTCTCGACATTCAGCGTGACCCCTTGTCTCGGCCGGCTTAAGAATGTCTCCGCTTCAGTGGAAACATCGTATGGAACGATATCCTTGTCTATGAGCAGGAAAACATCCCGCTCTTCCGTGGCTGCTATGGAAATCGAAATCCCGCAGGGTACCGAGGCGACGGTGAGAATTTCGTCAAGGAAATTCAGAACATTGCCGGCAGGTAAGCATTCCCTGAAAATTTATGTGGGTGAACCGTCCGTATTCCGGGAATTCGAGAATACGTCCGAGCAGGGGAGAGAGTTATGAATATTGCCAAGCAAAATCAAAGGCGGGGTGACTTTCCGGTCATCCCGCCTTTCTGCGGAGAGAGCGAGATTCGAACTCGCGAACCCCTTTGGGAGGTCACACGCTTTCCAGGCGTGCCTCTTCAGCCACTCGAGCATCTCTCCAATGTCCTGCCTTTTGGATTGCAGGACTGCAAATATAGGAATATTTCGTTAAATCAGAAAATATTTCTTTTGCATCTGTGCCGGTTTCGCTCCGGCCCGGCTACAAGGTACCCCTTTTGAGCTTTTCGACGTAGGCGTCTATCCTGCGGAGTTCCCGAGGAATGGCGATGCTCTGCGGGCAATGTTCCACGCATTTGCGGCAGCCGATGCAGTGGTTGGCCTGGCGCAGGCTTTCCACGGCCCGGTCGTAGCTTACGAGGTAGGCGCGGCGCAGGGCACGGTAGTTCTCCTGCTCGGAGTTCAGAGCGACGTTGCCCTGGTTGACGCATTTGTTGTAGTGCTTGAATATCTCCGGAATGTTCACTCCGTAAGGGCAAGGCATACAGTACTTGCAGTCGTTGCAGTCGATTGTCGGGAATGTTGACATCAGACCGGCGATCTCGGTTCCCAGGAAGTCCTTCTCCTCGTCAGTCAGGTATCTGAAGTCCTTGAAGGTCCTCAGATTGTCTTCAAGATGCTCCTGGTAGACCATCCCGCTCAGCACGGTGAGTATTCTCGGATAGGAACCGACGAACCTGAACGCCCAGGATGCGAGGGAAGCCTCCGGATCGCGCTCCTTCAGTTTGTTCACGACGATTTCAGCAGGATCGGCAAGGCGTCCTCCCTGCAGAGGTTCCATTATCACGATAGGAATCTCTCTCTTGTCCAGTTCATCGTACAGGTACTCGGCGTTGGCGTTGCGTTTTCCGTCGGCGTGTTTCCAGTCGCAGTAGTTCATCTGGATCTGGACGAAGTCCCAGTGATATTTGTTGTGAAGCTTCATCAGCTCATCGAACTGCTCCTTGCTGCCGTGGAAGGAAAGACCGAGCTGACGAATCTTTCCCTTCTCTCTGTCCGTCTGAAGCAGATCCATCATTCCGTTGTCCACGAATCTCTCATCGAAGGCCTCAAGGCCCCCGCGGCCGAGGGAATGCAGCAGATAGTAGTCTATGTAGTCTGTCTGCAGGTACCTGAACGAATCATTGTACAGCTGCATCGAGGCTTTCTTCGAGTGGTCGCTGAAGTTTGACAGTTTAGTTGCGATGTAGTACGAGTTCCTCGGATGCCTGCTCAGGGCATTGCCGACCGCCTCTTCGGAGAGTCCACGCAGGTAGACCGGCGAGGTGTCGTAGTAGTTGACACCGTGTGCGAGAGCAAAATCGATGAGTTCATCGGCGTTCTTCTGATCGACGATGTCATTGCCGTCCTTGTCCTTGGTCATCGTGAAGCGCATGCATCCGTAGCCCAACAGGGACACGGAGTCCCCGTTGCCGGGGTTCACGCGCATCTCCATCTTGCCGTCTTCAAGCACATCCTTGCCTGAGCCATCGTTCAGGATGGTTTCCGCCGTCTTTTTCGGGGCGCAGGCTCCGGCCATGGCCAAAGCGCCCGCGGCTGCCGTACCGGCACCTGCTTTCTTGAGAAAATCTCTTCTGCTTATATTGTCTTTCATATTCGTCAGATCTTATGGTGAACCTTGCAGCCGTTGACTGTAATGGCGCTTATCGGGCTGGACGGGCAAAGATTCTCGCAGGCTCCGCAGCCGATGCATCTTTCTTCGTTGACCGTCGGGATGCGGAGGCTGTTCTCGTCGTCAGGATTCTTCCTGACCATCCTGATGGCACCGACAGGACAGTGGCGGGCGCAGTTGCCGCAGCTCACTTCGTCACGGTTGACCACGCAAAGTTCGAGATTGACGGTTGCGGTGCCGACTTTCCAGGATGTCTTTTCCTCCGGAGTTATCTTCAGGATTGCTCCGGCAGGGCAGACCTCGGAGCATTTTACGCATTCGGGCCGGCAGTAGCCTCTCTCAAAGGACATCTGCGGCTGCATCAGATGGTCAAGGCTTGATGTCGGACGAAGCACGTTGTTCGGACAGGCTGCCACGCAAAGCTGGCAGGCAGTGCAATGGTCGTAGAACTTGTCCACGGATTCCGAGCCGAACGGCGTGACCGGGACGGTCCTCGCAGGCGCTTTCTTCCGGATGATTTCCGCAAGTCCGCCGTCGCGTTTCTTGTCCTTGACATCGGTCGTGTCTCCGGCCGCCGTCTGGGCCAAAGCTGACAGTTCTCCGATCGCCGCTCCTCCGATTACGGCCGCACCTCCTATCAGGAACGCCCTTCTGCCGTTGCCGGCTTCTTCGGTATTCTGGTCGTGAAGGCTGCGTTTTGTCGCGTTTTGTGGCGTTTTTGATCCCGTCACCGCGGCATTCACCTCTGCCGGATTCTCATCTCGGTCTGCTTTCCAGGCGAACCTGTACTTCAACGCTCCGAACTTGCAGTTCTCCAGGCAGTCGAAGCAGTCCACGCAGCGGCTGTAGTCGATCTTATGGTTGTCGACATCTATGCAGGCGGCCTTGCATTTCTTTTCGCAGGCGCGGCAGTTCCTGCACTTCGACTTGTCGATCATCGGGCGGAACATCGCGAAGCGGGAGAAGAAACTCAGCGTGGTGCCTACCGGGCAGATAGTGTTGCAGTAAGTTCTGCCGTTCTTCCAGGCCAGAACCACCACGGCGATGAGCGTCACGGCGGCAACGATCAGGGTCGGCAGGCTCTTCAGCCACACTTCCTTGGTGGCGAACGCATAGCTGTCGTACCTCTCGGCAATCGCCGCGAGCAGGTTGTTGCCCCAGCCCACCAGCGGTGCGATGAGGCTCTGCACGATCCTGCCGTAGGCGCTGTACGGAGCGAGAAGCGCCACGAGCGAACCGACTCCCGCCACCAGCGCCACCACGAAAATCACCCACACCCCGTAGCGCAACCATTTCTTTTCCTTTGAATATCCGAACCTGGCTTTCTTGCCTTTTCTCCTGGAACTGAGGTTCGAGATTCCGTCCTGGAACACTCCCAGCGGGCAGATGACAGAGCAGTAGATTCTGCCGAACAGCAGAGTCACCAGTACGAGAGCGATGATGACTCCGAAGTTGAGAGCCAGCACTGCCGGCAGAAACTGAATCTTCGCGAGCCAGCCGAGCCAGTGGTGTAGCGCGCCCGACAGGTCGAGGAACAGCAACGTGATGCCCAGGAGGCAGAGTGCCCCTAAAGCGGTTCTTAGTTTTTTAAGCATATTCGTTAAAGCCAAATCTTGCACAAGATAATGATTGTGACGCAGATTTTCAAACTTCTCGGCTTCAATTTCCCGAATTATGGTAGTTCAGTCCTACTTGCCCGCATTTCTGGTAACTTTCTGCGGATACCGGAATATGAGGCGTTGAGAGCGGCTTCCCAGTCAAGAACCAGAACACGGGATTAGTCGAGGACCACGAGGGCGATGGACTTGTGGGAGAAGGTCAGGCGGATGGAGTCGGCGCAGGCACGGTTCAGGGTGGCCTTCCACCAGTTGTCGAAAACGACTCCGGAGGTCTGCCAGACAAGACCTTCGGACTTGATGTTCAATGAATTGTCGGGGCTGAATATGGACACGGACCGCCCTTCGCCGACAAAGAGTTCGCAGGAATCGGTCAGTGCGAAGGCCGTCGACCAGTCAGAAACCACGTCCAGATATATTCCTTCATCGCCGGGGCAGCCGCTCGCACCGAAGCAGCGGGCATATTCCATCACCTGCGCGAGGTTGCCGATGGTGTGGTCCTCCCGTTTCCCCGTCGCGGCGAGGATGTGGATTGTCCGCACCTCGGGCCAGCGCTCCGTCAGGTAGCGGAAGGCCTTCGTCTGGTCGTTGCTTTCCTGCTCCTCGACCCGCACCGCGATGTCTGAATATTCAGAAAGCAGTTTCGGGGAGATGGAGTCCATGTCCCCCACGATGGCGTCGGGGTCGCGGCGGTCTGTGAATATCCTGTCTCTGTGCTTGAGAAATGTCTTCAGCGCTCCGTCGCAGCAGACGATGATGTCCGCTCTGCGGAGCAGCTCGCGCGGATATTCCTTTCTGGGGAAGTCGCCGTTTCCGATGATTACGGCCTCCATCACGCTTTCGTTTTGGCGATTTCGGCCTTGGATGTGCCTGCGGTGGTGGTGTAGGTCTCGCATTCGCGGAAGCCTGCGAGGAACGCCTTGATGTCCATCCGCTTCTTGCCGGCGAGCTGGACGTCGTGAAGTGCCACGGCTCCGTCAGCGGTCGTGATGTGCAGGTAGGACTTGCCGTCTGTGATGATCCGGCCGGGCTCGCAAGTACCAGTAACAGGCTCGGTCACGGCTGTCGCCGAGAAGATTTTAAGCTGGGTAGGGACTCCGCCCTCGCGCACAAGTTCGGTGTAGGCGGCAGGGTACGGGCTGAGGCCGCGCACAAGGTTGACCACCTGCCTGGTGGAGTCGTTCCAGTCGATGTGGCAAAGCTCCCTGGTGAGTTTCGGGGCGGGCTTGAGAACCTCCGAACCCTGGATGAAACTTCTCTGGACTCGGGTGTCCACATTGTGCTCGATAATGCCTTGGGTGGTCTGGAGGACAAGTTCGGCACCGATGGCCATCAGTTTGTCGTGTACGTCCCCGGCCGTGTCAGCGGCCGCGATGTCGATGCTCTGGCGTAGAATGATTCCGCCCGTGTCGATGTTCTTGTCAATCATGAACGTGGTGACGCCGGTCCTGGCTTCTCCGTTGATCACGGCCCAGTTGATCGGGGCCGCTCCACGGTACTGCGGCAGCAGGGCGGCGTGCAGGTTGAACGTGCCGAGTTTAGGCATTGACCAGACTTCTTCCGGAAGCATCCTGAATGCCACGACGATGAACAGGTCGGCTTTCAGGGCCTTGAGCTGGGCGAGGAATTCAAGGTCTTTGAGCTTGACCGGCTGGAGGACGGGGATGCCCTTCTCCACGGCGAATTTCTTGACCGCGCTTTCGTTCACCTTCTGGCCTCTGCCGCTCGGCTTGTCGGCCACGGTCACGACTCCGACCACATTGTAGCCGTTGTCAATCAGGGCGCGGAGCGGCTCGACCGCGAACTCCGGAGTGCCCATATAGACGATTCTCGTCTTCTTGAAAAATCCTGCCAACATACTCTTTGTCTTTCTCCACCAATTCTTTATGCTGTCCATATTCGATATGTCCGTGTCGTGGATCGCCTTCCAGGTGAGGAACAGTCCTATCGGAAGCAGGATTGCGGCCGACAGGAACGCTCCTGTGGCGGGGCTGATGCTTCCGTCCCTGGCCAGTTTGACTCCCGTGATGTCGATAATCCAGTACAGTACGAAGAACAGCAGCGAGACGATGGCCGAGATTCCGATACCTCCCTTCCGTATCAGGGCTCCCAGTGGCGCTCCGACGAAGAACATTATGAAGCAGGCCAGAGCCTGCCCGTATCTTCTTAGAAATTCGAGAAGGGTCCATCTAAGGCGCACCGTGTAGTCGAATGCTCCGAACTCGTAGGTCTCGAGGTTGGTCTGCAGCTGCTTCGCGTTTTCAGCCGCCCTTGACAGAGCCTCAGCCGTGCTGCGCTCATCCGCGAAATTCAGATAGTCCGGGTCCGAGAAGTTCCGGGATATTCCTGAAGCGGCAGTGTCCAGCTGCCTGTTCAGAGTGAAGAGGAAGGATGCGGCCGTCGCGGAGATCTGGTTGGCCTTGGTGCTGTCCCTCTTGGCCATCAGAGAGTCTCTCTGCTCCTTCAGCTTCTTGAGCGGCAGGGCCTTGACCTGGTCACCGTACCTCGCGCTGTCGGACTTCTGGAAAGCATAGTTTTCAAGCGCGATGACCATCTCTTGCTTGGTGAAGCTGATCCTCTGGAGCTGGAGCGACGTGTCCCTGAAACTTATCTCGTTGGTCTCCTGATAGTTGGTGCCGTTGTGCATCGTCAGTGTCAGGTAAGACTTGTCCTTGGACATCTTCATTATAGCGGAGTCCGCCAGGGTCAGCCGCTTGTTGCCTTCGGTATTGTGGTCGTAAAGCATCACCCCGTACATCATCCCCGTCTTGTCATTCCTGTTCTCGACGCGCAGAACGTAGCCGTCCACGCCGTCGTAGAATGTGCCTGACGGAATCTTGATCTCTTCCTTGGTCTTGCCGATGTCGTCCCTGAGCGTGAATATCTCATTGTAGGACACCGGCACGAGCTTGTTGATGACGAAGAATGTGCCTATGCTGATGAAGAACGATGCGATGAGAATCGGCAGCATCACGCGCAGGACGGAAACTCCGGCCGCTTTGAGCGCGATCAGCTCGTTGTTCTCGCCCATATTCCCGATGGTCATCATCGATGCCAGGAGCGTGGCGAGAGGAAGGGCGAGCGGCAGTACGGTGCAGCTTCCCCAGAAGAGGAATTCGGCGACGACTCCGAAGCTCAGGCCCTTGCCGACCAGTTCATCGATGTACACCCACAGGAACTGCATCACGAGGATGAAGATGACCACCAGCAGGATCATACAGAACGGCCCCAGAAACGAGGTCAGTATGAATCTGTCAATCTTCTTCATCTTAGATGTGCTTTATGAATATTCCCGAGCGTGCTTCTGTCGTTTATCGAGCGTGCCTTATGCCGTTGCGGTCTCGACCAGCTTGTCCAGCGCGGCCCGGATGCCGTCGGCGTTCCTTCCGCCGGCCGTGGCGAGGGTCGGCTGTCCGCCGCCACCGCCCTGGATGAACTTGGCCGCTTCCTTGATGTCCTTGGCCGCGTTGTGTCCGGCGGCCACGAGGTCATTGGAATACATCAGCACAAGCTGCGGCTTTCCTTCGTGGCAGAATGCCGCCGCGAGGGCGAACCCGCTGACCTCTTTCTGGAGAATCGTTGCGGCTTCCCTCAGCATTGCAGGATCAACGTCCCGGCTGAACTTGACAATTTTCGTTCCGTTGATGACTTCGGCGTTCTCCGTCAGCATCTTCGCGAACGAGGCTGCCTTTTCCTTGGCATATTCTTCGATCTTCTTCTTAGCGTCCGTGTTCTCCGCGATGAGCTTGGTTACGGCGGCTGCGACGTCAGGTGCGTTGTTGAACATCGTGCGGATGCCCTTGAAGGTGTCCGTGAGGGTGTCGAGGATGTTCTCGGCGGCCTCTCCGGTCACAGCCTCGATCCTGCGCACTCCGGCGGCGATGGCTGACTCGGAGACGATTCTGAAGAAGCCGATGCGTCCTGTGGACGTGGCGTGGGTTCCTCCGCAGAGCTCGATGGAGTCACCGAACTTGACGACGCGCACGCGGTCGCCGTATTTCTCGCCGAACAGCGCTATGGCTCCCATGGCCTTCGCCTCGTCCATCGTGGCGTCCCTCTTC
>CAVCDF010000087.1:0-13553 GCA_963600795.1 Anaerotignum sp.
GCTCGAATTCGATTTCGGAACCCAGCGTCCAGCCTTTGCCGAAGTCGTAGCCCAGGTTGATGACGAAGTGCGGGATGTCGAAGCGTCCGTGGCTTTTGTCGTCGGCGTATTTCTCCGGCGTGGTGTATCTCTGCCAGGCGTCGCTGTAGAAGTTCCGCGTCATTGTCGCCTCGCCGTATCCGCCGATTGAAAGTCTTTGAGCCTGCGCTGAAAGGCCGGCGGAAAGCATCACCAGAAGGATCAGCATCCTTTGTTTCATTGTTCTTACCATTGTCCTGTATGTTTTTCGGCGGCAAAATTACCGCTGCCGTCAAACCTCCGCAATCGCAATTTTTCGGTAAAATCGCCCTGCGGAGTCTGAATATGATGGCAAATTCTTGGTATTAAACCATTCAATGCGCCCCTGAAACTGTTTGACGCGGCATAGGAAACATTATGAAATCATTGTCACCAAATGTTTTGGAATATTCGGAAAATATTTGTACCTTTGCCGCGTTATTGTGGAAAAGTGAAAAAACATTGATTTTAACTATGTTTGAGTGATTTGGACACATATTTAACAACGGAAACACTATTGCATTTTTTACTTTTATGGAAAAACTTGAAAAAAGAATCAAGCTCGGATATGCCAGCCCGCATACCCGGATTCTGCACGTGTCTGTCGAGGCGGCCATCTGCACCGGTAGCGAGGTGACGAAGATCAAATCCGGCAAACCTAACGTCGAAGTCGACGAATGGGACTCAATCGAGAATTATGTAACCTTTGACTGATCCGGAGGAAAAACGATGAACAAGATTAACAAGATCCTTGCGGCCGCGATGGCTGTGCTTGCTCTCGCAGGATGCCAGAGCAATGAAGAGAATCAGGAACCTGTCAGGAAGGGGGAACCAGTTTCCATCAGATTCAAAGTCAGCGTCCCGAAAATGGATGATGTCGATGTGGCCACGAGGGCTACCGACGCCGTGGAGACCACTGTCGAGAAGATGGCCATACTCTTCTTCGATGCGACCTTCACCGACCCGAAGCCTATCGTCGTCAAGGTCGACGATATGCGGACACCTACTCAGAAGACTTCCACGGACTACACCTACACCATCGAGCTGAACGAGGCTCAGCTCACCGACGGTGACCTGAAGGTCACGAGCGGCAAATGGTATATGTACCCGATCGCGAACTACGACAAGGGCTACGCAGCCGTTTCGCTCGACGATTTGAGAAACCTCACGAAGTCCGAGATTCTAGCATACACCGTGGACGCTTCAGGCCGCGACATCACCGAATCTTCGGTCCTGATGACGGGAAAATACGACTCCGACGACAGTTCGATAACTCTCGTGGCAGGTGATGAGAACACCTTCGAGAATGTGTTCCACCTCAAGAGAATCGTGTCCAAGACCATATTCAAGTTCAAAAACGGCACAGGCGTGACGTTCACTCCTCAGAAGTACAGCATCTACAACTACTCCGGCTCCTCCACTCTGTTCGAAAGGGACGCAGTGACAAGCTATGCCGGCAAGAACGTCTTCACCAAGGCGGAGAATCTGCCTGTGTCCGGAAACGAGTTCTTCTTCTATATGCCTGAGAACGCGCAGGTTGCCACGACCGCTCCGGCGTCCTGGACCTATGCCGCCCGTGACAGGAGAAGCACTGCGGATTACGACACCTTCACCTACGCCCCTGCCAAAGCGACCTACGTGGTGGTTGAGGGAACATATTCAGGTCCGGGAGAGAACGGCGAGGGAACCGTCACTGGTACCGTGAAATACACGATTCATCTCGGTAACTTCGGCAGCAGCGCCACCGGCGGAGCCTTCGAAAACTTCATCGTGAAGCGCAACAGCAAGTACACCTACACGATCACCGTTAACGGTGTGAACAGCATCATAGCCGAAGCCAAACAGGAAGGTGAAGCCCAGCCGGGAGCGGAAGGCCAGATTGTGAAGCCGGCCCCTCACGTGGTCGTCAATCTTGACTCCCACTACGAGAACGTGCTGCTGACACTTTCAAATACGGCCGTGGCCAACTACAGCATCAGCGTCAGCACACCGTACGACAACTTCATCGACAACAACGGCGAAAGCAAGAACGCGGAAGCCGTGAAGTGGGTGAAGTTCGGCAAGCCTGCCTCCACAACCACCTTCAGCAACTATCCTGGAGATGCCTATGTAACCGATATCTACGGCCTAGTCGATGCGTTGAAGGAGATCGACTCCAATTCGAAATATTATCTCGTAAGCGGCGGCAACGTCTATGTCCAGGCTTATGTCGATGAATATTTCTACTCTGACAAGGAGATCGGAACTTTCGTCGATGCCGACGACCGCAGCCTGTCCTTCACTCTCGGCACGGCTCAGATCAGCCCTGACAAGCACAGCTCCTACATCGAGGGCGAAGGATTCACCCTGAAGCAGAAGTCCATCAAGACATTCTACAATACAAACGTTTCGAATCCGTTCGGCATCGAATATGTCGAAGAGACTCCGGAAGCGACTCTCGGCACCACCGACAGCTTTGCCGGGAAGGAACTCCAGAACGGTCTGAAGAACACCAAGGAAATCATCGGTAACAACGCTTCCTGGGACACCTACGTGAACATCTCCGAGAACGGGTACAACGGAGCGACAGCTCCTGTGGCCGCCAACATAATGACCACAGCGGGAAACAACCCTATGTACCAGTGCCTGTCCCGCAACAGGGATCTTAACGGTGACGGAACAATCTCCGAGGACGAAGTCCGCTGGTATCTGCCTGCATTCCGTCAGTACCTTTATGTCTGGTTCGGCAAGAAGGTGCTGCCAACCGATATCTCATTCAACAGAACGAACTACGTTTCAAGTTCGAACGCAGGCTACCGCGTCTGGTGGGCGCTCGAGGGAACGTCCATCAGTTCCTGGAGCAGCTTTATAGGCGAGACCGCAAACCCAATGACTGTTGTCCGCTGCGTGAGGAACCTCGGAACTTCGACTGACGGAAATGTTTCATCGGTTTCATCCTGGAACCAGACCGAGAGGACGGTGACGATCACCGGTCTGAAGGACGAGGCACTCAGGTCATCAACGCAGGCCGGTGAATATCCTGAGCACGAGAACACCGCTGCAGCCAGCACCCTGCCGAAGGCTTTCAAGATCGCCAGCGCCAATCTCGTCATTCCGGGAAGCGGCTACACCCCGGCGATAACCGTAGGCACCCTTAATCCGACCGAACAAGAATCATCCAGCCGTATTACCAGTCACAAGATTACTGTTCCTGTCACCATTACGAACTATGATGCATCTAAATCTTATTCCTACACAGTGGGAGGCGGGACTGAAACAGCCGTGACTTCATCCGCTTTCAACATAACCGTAACGATTAACTGGGCCAGGAACAGTCAGAGTAGCGGTTCCACAAACACCACAGTTCAGGTCAAGTCGGACAACGGCAATTATTCTTCGTTCGATGTGATAATTACAAGAACAGTAAGTAGCAATAACTACACCTACACCTATTCAAAAACTACTCCGACGCAGACGACAGTCGATGGCAGCACAGCTGACAAGACCGGCTTCGCCTACACCGAGATTATGACCGGAAGCCTCTGCGAGAAGAACTACTACGAGGAGTCCGACAAGTCCGACCTCGGGAAGTGGAGGATTCCTAACGAAAAGGAACTCTATTTCATCCAGTTGTACTGCAGCGGCGAGTTCGACTTGGGAACAGGCTCGAAAGAACCGGACAAGGATTATGTGGGAGCGAGGACGAAATATCCGAGGAACATCACGGATGTCCCTTATATGATTTATTATCTTATGAAGGACGGAGACTCTAAGACTCCTATCATTTCCACCGGACACGGCCAGGCCGGCCTGAGCTTCAAGGTCCGCTGCGTGCGTGACACGGAGGCTTCCACGGATTCTGACTCGTCATTTTCGGAAGGAGGCGACGGGTTCGTAGTTTAGTTTATGAAGGGTGTGTCCGCGCAGATGGTGCGGGCGCACCCTTTCCGCTTTATGGAACGACATTAACAGATAAATAGCAATGGTTAAACGTATTCTTGCTGCTGCGCTGTCAGCAGCCTTTGCACTTGCGGCGGTTTCCTGCTCGGAGCAGGAAGAGGACAGGATTCCTGATTCCATGCAGGAGGTTACCCTCTCCTGCGAGACTCAGGACTTGTCATTGACAAGAACCCAGATTGATTCTGATGGCAGTTTGGGCGGTTCTGTCGGAATCCTATGGTCCCCCGGAGACAGCATCGGCGTCTTCGGTTCCGCCACATTGAACGCAAAGTTCACGGGTACGTTTTCCGCCGCCACCACCTCGGGCCTCTTCGCCGGCCAGATGCTGACCGACGACACCCCGAAGTACGCCTACTACCCCTATGTCAAAGGGGCGGAGGACATGAAAGCCGTTCCGGCGACAGTGGGCAAGACTCAGCTGTATGAATGACCGGAGTCGTTCGGTGACTATGACATCAAGGCCAGCTCGACACCGATTCTCACCAACGGGGCCTACCGTTTCGTGTTCACGCCATTGGTTTCCATGATAAGGACCGAGATAGTCTTCGGCAGCAAGCTGTCCGATGTGGACAGGACTGAAAAGCTCCAGTCCATCGTGTTCAATGTGAATCCCGGAAATACGGATGCAGCAAGACATCTGACCGGTAATTACACGTTTGACCTGACTGACCTTTCTTCCGGGCTTAAGGCGGTCGAAGGCGAAACATCGTCTTCGGTCACTGTAAATCTGTCTTCGGAAGACAACGGAGGTCAAAGCGTGGGCAGCAAGATCATTGCGTATTGTTCCATTGCTCCGGTCATCAGAAAAGGAGATGTGATACGGATTCAATTGCTCACCGACAAGCACAGCGTCACGTTTGATGTGAATGCTTTAAAGGATTTTGTGGCCGGAGCGTGCTATGATGTGCGTCTCACTCTCGACAATCTGACTGAGAAGAACAATGTGTCCGTTACCAGAACAGACGCTGTTGCCCCAGTCTTTGAAAAATTCGGATTCGAAATTTCCAAGAACACGTCAAGCCTTCTTGCCAAGACTGCTTATCTGAACGGGAACAGCACTTCCGTCAAAGCCGCTGAAGACTTCGACTGTGCAATCGACGAATCTCTCGGGACCGTTTCCTGCTGCATACCTTATCTTTACAATTTCACTCTTGCGCCTACTTTCTCCGTCGCGTCAGGTGTCAAAGTGCTTGTGAACGGCAAGGAACAACAGAGCGGAGTCACTGCGCAGGATTTCAGTTCTCCTGTTGAATACACCCTCACGGACGGCAGTTCAAGCAGGACATATACGGTAACCGTTACCAATACCGGCCTTCCGGTCGTTGTGATAAACGCGAACTCCGGCGGGACCGTCGACTTCCTGGACTTCAAGATACCTGCGAAAACCGATGACTTCACCGAGTCCGACACATTCGCTGTCTATGTGAACGGAGAGGCTGATGTCGAAACCAGCAGCTGCGGTGTCAGGGTGAGAGGCAATTCTTCCGCGAATTATGACAAGCGTCCGCTGGCCATCAAGTTGGCGAAGAAATCCCAGGTGCTCGGAATGCCGAAATCCAAGAGATGGATTCTCCTTTCTCCTTGGACTGATATGTCTCTCATTCGCAATTATCTCGCTTTCAACATCGCGCAGACAATTCAGAATCATTTCATCAACGGTGCAACCGATGGCAGCGAGAAGGGGCGCGGAATGCTCTGGAATCCGTCCGGCAAGAATGTCGAACTTGTCATCAACGGCATCCACGCCGGAAACTATCTGCTTTGCGAGCAGATTAAAATAGAGGAAAATAGACTGAACATCTCCGATCCTTATGAAGATGTCATCGAAGAAAACAGTTCCGCCACCATCAACGACTGCGGATTCCTGCTTGAGTTCGACAATTATTACGACGAGACTTGGAAGTTCAAGACAACCTACCGTCAGCTGCCTTGTCAGCTGAAGGACGATCTTGCCAACACAAAGAACGGCCGCAGTGTTTTCAGTGATTTGAAGTCATTCATCAACGCGATTGAGTACAACCTTGTGAACGGTAATTACACCGAAGCTTACAAGAGTCTGGACATAAACTCCGTGATCGACTATTGGCTTGTCTATGAAATCTCGATGAATGATGAGCTTCAGCATCCGAGAAGCGCGTACATGATCAAGGACGGCGCTGGAAAACTGACCGCGGGTCCGGTCTGGGATTTCGACAGCCAGAACTTCACGAACGTTGACACGGAAAAGAACAGTTACTACTATCACACCTGGAGTTCACTGCTCATTGAACGCTCCAAGTCCGGAGAGGGAAAGATGTACCTGTGGTATCCTCTGCTTATGAAGGACCAGAATTACATTGACCGCGTGAAAGCACGTTGGGCCGACGTCTACCCGGACCTTGTGAATCTTGCAAACACTGTGGTCGAGGAAAGACGAAGCGCGAACAAGGTTTCTGACTACTATAACAGAAAAATCTGGAAAGTCGGCAACTATCTCGACGAGAGATGGCTATGTGGAGACGAAGAGATGGAATTCGATGCAGTGATGGACAACCTCAAGTACTGCTACAACAAGCGCCTGGAGAATCTCAACACCACGATCACCAATCTGACGCGGTGGACGAATTAAAAAATCCGTGGCAGATAAAGCATTGACAATCAGCTAAAAGGGTAATAATCTGGTGCGGATTTCGGTTCTCCGTCATATTTGTTGCCAGTCTGATGATAAATCAAATAAGCCGATAATAAATTAAATAAGGCTAATCCGTTGAATCTCAACGAATTAGCCTTATTTGTGTTTATTTCAGGATTTATTCGCAACTTGACACTTTGAAACACAATAAGTTGCGAATGACTGAAACTAACGGAAACAAGGTTGCTGAACTTCTTCTGAACGGCCCGCCCGAAGGGATAATCAATCCGTTTTGCTAAAAGTCTGGGAATTTTTATTTTTGTAAAATTATCCGCAAGTGGATTGAACAATCCCATACTTAAGATGCTGAAAATAGCTTTTATAGATTTGGAAGTCGGAAGTCAAGGCCGAATCCTTGATATAGGCGGTGTGAAACCAGGTCAGATGTTCCATTCCGCCTTGATACCCGAATTCGTGGATTTCATAGCTGATTGCGACTGTCTCTGCGGCCATAACATAGTAGAACATGACATAAGGTATCTGAAGCCTTTCCTGAATAAGGAATATGTTCTCATCGACACCCTTTACCTGTCTCCGCTGCTTTTCCCCCGCAAACCATACCACAATCTGCTGAAGGATGACAAAATCCTTTCGGACGAACTGAACAATCCTCTTAATGACAGTTTGAAAGCCCAATCTCTTTATGACGATGAAATCAATGCTTTCAATTCTCTTGACAAGGGTTTCAAGCAGTTGTATTATGACCTCCTGAATGAAGACATCCACTTCTCCGGATTTTTCAGAAGTATTGAATATGTTCCCTCAAGAAGACCGCTTTTCCTCAGAAAATCCCTGGCTGGTTCAATGGCGGAACTTCTAGAAGGGAAAATTTGTGCGCATTCGGATTTGGCTCGGCTCGTGGCTGGTCATAAGGTTGAATGTGCATATGCGTCGGCATTGATAAACACTGATGACAGAAATTCGATAACTCCGGCTTGGGTTCTCCGCAACTATCCCGAGGTTGAGAATGTGGTCAGGAGGCTTCGCGCTGTCAACTGCGGTGATGGGCGCTGCGGGTATTGTTCGAGAAAACTTGATGCTGAATATTCATTGAAGAAATGGTTTGGATATGACCATTTCAGAACTTTCGGTGGTGAACCGTTGCAGGAGAATGCCGCAAAGGCGGCCATAGCCGGGGAATCGTTGCTTGCGATATTCCCTACAGGCGGAGGGAAGTCGCTTACGTTCCAGCTTCCTGCCTTGATGGCAGGTGATGCTGTCAAGGGATTGACAATTGTGATTTCTCCTCTGCAGTCACTGATGAAGGACCAGGTCGAGAATCTTGAAAAGAAAGGTGTTTCGGAAGCGGTTTACATTAACGGCCTGCTTTCACCCATAGAAAGGCGTGACGCTTTCGACAGGGTGGAATCCGGTGAGGCCTCGCTCTTGTACATAGCCCCTGAACAATTGCGCTCCAAAACTGTGGAGCGGGTTCTTCTGTCCCGGACTGTGGTGAGAATCGTAATAGACGAGGCTCATTGTTTCTCAGCTTGGGGGCAGGATTTCAGAATCGAGTACATGTTCATCGGTGATTTCATCAGAAATCTTCAGTCAAGCAAAGGAATAAGCTATCCTATTCCCGTGTCCTGTTTCACCGCGACCGCCAAGCCGAAGGTCATAAGCGACATCTGTGATTATTTCAGAGACCGCCTCGGGCTGACTCTGAAACGGTTCACCACTGATGTGGCCCGTACCAATCTGCGCTACACCGTACTGTTTAGAGCCACTGATGAAGACAAGTATCTGACTCTCAGAAATCTGCTTGAAAGTAGCGAATGCCCTTCAATAGTCTATGTGACAAGGACCAAGGCTGCGGAGAAGATAGCTGAAAGGCTGGACAAGGATGGTTTCAGCGCCAAGGCCTTCCACGGGCAGATGGATGTCAGTACGAAGGTCAAGGCACAGGATGATTTTATGAGCAACAGGACAAGAATCATCGTGGCCACATCAGCATTCGGAATGGGGGTTGACAAGAGCGATGTCGGCCTGGTCGTTCATTATGAGATTTCAGATTCTCTTGAGAATTACATCCAGGAAGCAGGCAGGGCTGGACGAGACACCAATTCACAGGCTGAATGCTATGTCCTCTACAATGATGATGATCTGAACAAGCATTTCATATTGCTGAACCAGACGAAACTTACTCTCAACGAGATCAATCAGGTCTGGAGCGCTGTTAAAAAACTGACCGCCAAGCACGATGTGATCCACATTTCCGCTCTCGAAGTGGCTCGTAAGGCCGGTTGGGAAGACTGCCGGGACATCGAGACCAAAGTCAAGAGTGCCATTGCCGCATTGGAGACGGCCGGTTACTTGAGGCGTGGAATGAACAGTCCGAGAGTCTACGCTACTAGCATAGTTCCGAGGAATATGGACGAGGCTTCAAGATTGATTGAGCTCTGCCCAGATATAGCAGCGGATGACAAAATGGATGCCCGCAGGATTATCAAGTCATTGATTTCAGAGCGTAGCCGTTCCCGTGCAGGCACGGCCGAGGCTGAATCCCGCGTTGATTATCTTTCGGATATGCTTGGCATTGAGACCGGCAAGACAATCCGAATAATAGACACGATGAGGATTGCCGGAATCCTTGCCAAAGATGATGACATGACCGCTTATCTCAGGCTGAGGCAACTTGGAAGACTGAGCTATTTCGTCCAGTTGGAGAGGTTCCTGATTGAAAATGTCATTGGAGAGTGCACTAGGTTCAGTCTGAAGGAAACGAATGAGAAAGCGGTCGCTTCCGGAATCTCCAAATCCACTGTCAAGGACATCCGCACGATTCTGTTTTTCTGGACGATAAAACATTACGTAGAGAAAAATCTTGTTTCCGACGATTATGTCCGGGTTGTACCCAAAATGACGGCGAAAGATTTTGAGGAGCGGACCTTGCTGAGGAATTCCGTGGCATCATTCATAGTCAAGCGGTTCAAGGAAAACAATCAGGAGGAAGACGGAGAGGTTAAGGTGGGCTTCTCTTTGGCCGGACTTGTGGGTGACTACAACGACAGCCTTCTTACAGAATCTGCGGACGTGGACATTGTGGAGGAAGCTCTTCTTTTCTTGGCTAAAACGGGAATCCTGAATCTTGAGGGCGGTTTTATGGTCCTTTACAACAAGCTTCAGATAGAGCGTCTCAACAAGGACAATAAATGCCGCTACAAGAAGGATGACTACCGGAATCTCGATGAATTCTACAAGCAGAGAATCCGGCAGGTCCACATTATAGGCAAATACGCCAATATGATGGTGTCTGACAAAAGACAGGCGATGGAGTATGTCCACGACTATTTTGTGATGGACTTCAAATCTTTCATCAAGAAATATTTCGACACGAAAGAAGAAAAACGGATCGAACTCAACATCAGCGAGAAAAAGTACAATGACCTCTTTGGAGGAATGACTGCCACACAGTCTGCTATAATCAATGACAGCGAGTCAAGGGTCATAGTCGTTCCTGCCGGTCCGGGAAGCGGCAAGACTTTCGTTCTTGTGCGGAAACTTGCTTCCCTTGTTCTTCTAGAGGATGTCAAGTCTGAACAGCTGCTGATGTTGACTTTCTCCAGAGCGGCTGCCACGGAATTCAAAAAGAGGCTCAAGGAACTTATAGGCAATGCGGCTGAATATGTAGGGATAAAGACTTTCCATTCATATTCATTTGACATTCTCGGCCGCAAGGGGAGTGTCGAGGGGTCGGAGCATATTGTCGCTGACGCTGTCGCAGGAATCCGTGAAGGCCGGGTGGAACGGAGCGGAATCACGAAGTCCATCCTTGTCATTGACGAGGCCCAGGATCTCGGGGCTGATGAGTTCGGGCTGGTAAAGGAACTTGTCCGCTGCAATGAGGATTTGAGAATCATCGCCGTAGGTGATGATGACCAGAACATTTACGAATTCCGAGGCTCAGATTCCGGGAACATGAAATCTCTGATCACTGAATATGGAGCTTCCGTCTACGATATGCTTGAGAATTTCCGTAGCGGCCGACGTGTCATCTCACTGGCCAACTCTTTTGTGAGAGGAATCCGTGAACGTTTGAAATCCTCTCCGATTATCGGCCTGAGAGATGTTGACGGCCGTGTACGGCTTGTAAAACACACTGCCGCGGATTATGAGCAGGCGATTGTGGATGAGATAATTTCAGACAAGCCTTCCGGTACGGTCGGAGTCCTTGCTTATACGAACGAAGATGCGTTGGTCCTTTCCGCTTTGCTCAACAGATCCGGACTCAAGTCCCGTCTGATCCAATCTCAGGATGGCTTCCTGTTGTCTGACATAGCTGAGTTCAGATGTTTTCTTGACATTGTGAAGGAACATGGAACCGCCTGTCTTGACAACAAGTCATGGTCCGAGGCCGCGGCGACGGTGCAGTCACGCTTTGACGGCAGTTCTTGTCTCGACTTGCTTCTAAAGTGCCTGGATATGTTTGATGATGAATATCCTGACCGGAAATATGTTTCCGATTTTGAGAATTTTCTGTTGGAATCCCGGCTGGAAGATTTCTCAAGGGCGGAAACTTCAGAGATAGTGGTGTCCACAATCCACAAGGCCAAAGGATGTGAATATTCAAATGTGTACATTTCGCTGAAAGGTTTGAACGAGGTGTCCGACAAAGAGCGACGTATGGTTTATGTCGGCATCACGAGGGCGAAAGACAATCTCTCCGTTCATTTTGACAATGGCCTTCTTTTCAGCGGTAAGACTGTGCAGGACGGAATCATCTACGACAATTCTGATTATGAAGCCCCTTCGGAGGTTCTGATGCAGCTTTCGCACAGGGATGTGTTTTTGAACATGTTCAAAAACACCCAAGTGCCGCTCCAGAGCCTCCATTCAGGTACCTCGCTTATCATAGACGGAGACTGCTTGTCGGCCAATGTCGACGGCCGCGTAAGAAGGATTTTGCGATTCTCCGCCGCTTTCAAGGAGAAACTTGCGAAAATGGCTTCCAGAGGATATTCTCCTGTGGAAGCCAAAGTCAGATTCCAGGTTTACTGGCGTTACGATGATCAGCCCGAAGGCTCTCTGCAGCCTGTCAGGAAGGAAGTTATGATAATCCTTCCTGACTTGCTTCTCCGCAAAAGCTCTGTTTAGGTGTCATCCTTGTTTTGTGTTGCCTTTTGACGGAAAATCGTTAATTTTGCACTTGTGTATTACGCGGTTCCCGAGGCGCGTGTGCTTTGCGGGCCCCAAAGATGAATTTAATCGTAAATTTTTGAAGAATATGGTCAAAGTGAATCTGGGAGGATGTTCCTCCTTCGTCAAGGATGCTGATTACAAAGAGTTTGTAGCCAAGGCCCTAGCAGCCTTCGACACGCTGGAGGCTGAAAACGGAGCCGGCAACGACTTCCTCGGCTGGAAGCATCTGCCGTCTCAGACCCCTGAATCCCTGATCAAAGAATGTGAAGATGTCCGCGACTGCTGGAAGGCCAAGGGAGTGAACCTTGTCGTCGTCATCGGCATCGGCGGTTCCTATCTCGGAGCCCGCTGCGCCATCGAGGCCCTCTCCCACAATTTCGCCAAGCAGCTCGGCGGAGCCAAGGCCGCTCCTGAAGTAGTCTTCGCAGGCAACAACCTTTCCGAGGAATATCTCGCCGAACTGATGGACCTCGTGGCCGAAAGGAACGTCGCCACGGTAGTTATCTCCAAGTCAGGCACCACCACCGAGCCGGCCGTCGCCTTCAGGATTGTCAAGGAGCACATCGAGAAGAACTATTCCGACGCTTCAGAGAGAATCGTGGCCATCACCGATGCGCACAAAGGAGCCCTCAAGACCCTTTCCACACAGGAAGGCTACAAGACGTTCGTCGTTCCTGACAATGTCGGAGGCCGTTTCTCTGTCCTCACTCCGGTAGGTCTTCTGCCTATCGTCCTCGCCGGATTCGACGTGCGCGCGATGCTCGCCGGAGCCGCCGAGATGGAGAAGACTCTCGCGGTCAAGAGCGAGACCAACCCGGCCGTGCAGTACGCAGCTATGAGGAACCTCCTCTACGCAAAGCAGGGCAAGAAGATTGAGATCCTCGTGGCCTACAATCCTAAGTTCCAGTACCTCGGCGAATGGTGGAAGCAGCTCTACGGCGAGTCCGAGGGCAAGGACCTCAAGGGCATATTCCCTGCATCCGTCAACTTCACCACCGACCTCCACTCCATGGGCCAGTTCATCCAGGACGGTGACCGTTGCGTCTTCGAGACCGTGGTCAACATTGAGAAGAGCAACCGTGAGGTCGTCATCGGAAGCGACGAGCAGAACCTCGACCAGCTCAACTACCTCGCAGGACAGCACGTGGAGCACTGCAATGCTATGGCGCAGCTCGGAACGAAACTCGCCCACATCGACGGCGGCGTGCCTCAGCTCGAAGTTTCCATCGAGAAGATCGACGCCTTCAACCTCGGCGGCCTCTTCTACTTCTTTGAATATGCCTGCGGCGTCAGCGCCTATGTGCTCGGTGTGAATCCGTTCAACCAGCCGGGTGTGGAGGCCTACAAGAAGAACATGTTTGCCCTTCTGGGCAAGCCGGGCTATGAGGAGCAGGGCAAGGCTCTCCAGGCAAGGCTCTAGCATTGATCCGGCAAAGGCTCGGGATACGTTCAAGACAAAAGTCCGCGGACTCTGCAAGGAGTCTGCGGACTTTTTGTCTCATCCTGCGCGGAGGTACTCTAAAGAATATCGTCCCGTCGATATTGTGCTGTCGTACTTTACAGCTTGGCTACATCCTCGAGCGAAAGTCCCGTGCAGGCCGCAATCATTCCCACATCGACTCCTTTAGCCTTGAATGCCAAGGCTATCTCGCGCTGTTTTTTAAGTTCTCCTTCCTCTCTGCCTTCCTCTCTGCCTTCCTGCCGTGCGTAGTTGATGGAGTTAATCCTGTCGCGTTCCGTCATCATA
>CAVCDF010000088.1:0-8101 GCA_963600795.1 Anaerotignum sp.
TCACGGATCCGGAGTCTTGAACGAAGTCAGGTCGAGGAGACCTTCATCGACAATGGCCAGGGTGTAGGTCATAGGCTTGCCGTCGCTTTCTCTGACCTTGACGGTGAATTCCTCCTCCGGACGGAGCACGTCAGGCATCGTGATGACAGGATTCAGATGCGAGCCGCTGTCCTCCACAAGCACCGGCTGCACGCCGTAGAGCCTGATAGGAAGATCGTTGTCCGCTCTTTCGTGCGGCTGGACAAGAGTGATGTGGATGAAGAAGTTCGGAGCCATCTCGGATGTCACCTTGAAGGTGTACGTCGCATCGCCTTCGCCCGAGGTCTTCACCCATTCTCTAGAAATCACCTTGCGGGAGTTCTCGAGCGAAACTAGGGCCTGGCCCTTTGATGCCGAAGGAATATACACGGTCACTTTCTCGCCGACTTCATAGGATTCCTTGTCGGTGGAGAAGGAAAGCATCGTCAACGCGTCCGGGTCGGACTTGGACGACCTGCCCCTGTAGGCCGGCCAGTCAGCGTAGATTATGTCGCCGGAGAGGTGTCCGCTGTTCTTGTCGGACACGATCACGAGGTAGCGTCCCCATTCAGGATAGTCGATTCTGAACGGAATCGTGCAGTCGCTCTGTCCGGACTTGAGGGTTCCTGATGAAATCAGGTTGGCCGAAGGACTGTTGACGTATGAGTCCAGGCTTTCGCTGCGGCTTTCCCACCACCAGCTCCATTTCATCTTGTAGATGCAGTAGGAGAGGTCGTCTCCTGTCACGCGCGCCCCGTTCTTGTCAACGACGGCCACCTTGATCCTGTAGTCCTTGTCAGTTTCCAGGTACCGGCTGTTACCTTCTTTCGGAACACTTATTCCGACATATGATGAATATGGCGAATATGCCGCCGTCACGGAGTTGTAGCTGATGTCTCCGCCCGGTTCCTCGACAGTCGTGAGAATGTCGGCTCTCAACATTCCCGGAGCGTCGGAGGCCTCCGGCATCTCTGCATTGACTTTTGCCACGCCGTTGGAATTGAGTCTCGTGTCGATCAGGTTGTGCTCGCTTGAGGAGAACTCCGACATCGGTGACGTGAACGTGTAGTCCTCGAAGCCTTTGAAAGTCGTCTGGCCCTTGCGCAGCGTCATCTTCACCTTGGCCGCCAGTCCCGATGCGGCCGGTCCCGTGAGCCAGGTGGAGGATATGCTTACAGGGATCCTGTGCCCTCCGTCTATCGTTTCGTTGCCGAGGCTTATGTTGATCTTCAGTCTGTTAGGTTTTATGCTCTCGATCTTGAGAGGCTTGTGGAAACTTGCCCCGCCCACTTTGAACCAGGCGTTCCAGGTCCCCGTAGGGTCGCTTTCCGCAGTCGGTATCGAAAAGACGTAGAACCCGTTCTTGGCATCGCTGTTGATCTGTTTCGAGTAGAACTGCCCTTCCGGAGTGTAGAGTTCCATCACGGCCGGATGGCTGTCAGGGATCCGTTTCTCCTTGTCCTCCAGGATCATTGTGACGAGGAGCGTGTCTCCGGGTCTCCAGACTCCTCTTTCTCCGTAGATGTAGGCCTTCAGCCCCCTGTCCAGTTTCTTCCCGCCGACGTCAAAGCGGCTGAGGGAATTCTGCTCGCCTTCCGCCACCTTGAGATAACTTGTGGAGCCGCCTCTCTTGGCCACGACGACGAACGGTTTCCCGGTAAGCCGGACTTCTGCCATTCCGTCAGTCCCGGTCTTGGCATATCCGATCTCCTTAAGCTGGTAGTTGTAGATGTAAAGTTCTGAATTGAAGACGGGGTCCGCCGTGAGTATGTCGCTGACGCTCACCCAGATGCGGTCTCCACCGGCGTATTTGGCTATGACGCCGAGATTGGACGTGAGGAGGTTGACCGCAGGGAACCGGCTCTCTTCCATATAATATGTCGCCTTCATAGGGTTCTCCCTCTCGGACCATTCGTAGCAGTCCCAATCATAGAAGTCTTCGTAGAAGTAAGGGTACGGAAGGTCCCAGACTTCATCGTCCCCCTCCGTGATGCCTTCGGAAGAGATGTTCACCATCTTGTCGGACGGCGTGCCGCTCTTGAAGGAGACGCTCTTGCCGTAGACTGAATATTCCTGCTTGAAGGCCAGGCGGATGCGGTAGATTGCACCCGGTTCCTGCTTGAACAGGCCGGAAAGATCCACTGAGTAGTCCTGCCATTTGTGCAGGTTCTTTGAAGGATCGGAATCCAGACGCACGCATCTTTTGTAGACCAGTCTGCCGCAGCGTCTGAGGGAATTGTTCCCGGCCAGGTCGTTGTCCTGAAGGAACATCAGCACGTTGTCCTCGTAGATCTGTATGACGCGGATGTCCACGGCGTTGAGGTTCACCGCTTTGAATGGCAGAATCAGTTCCTTGGAGTTCGGGAGGATCGAACCGGTTATCGGGATCTCTACGGCAGGTTTCTCTTCAGTCGCGGAGAATGTCTTTGAATATGCCTGCCCTAGCCGTACTCCGTCGTGGCTCTTCACCGTCTCCGCCACATCCAGGGTCAGCGGATCGTCGGAAGGGTTCTCATAGAACACCCTGACGTGGGAGTTCTCTATCTGAATATAACTGCGTGAGACTCCCTTTAGAGTGAACAGACCGGAATTGTCGTTCACATCGGCCAGCGCCTCCGAGAACCTGATCTCGATGTAAGGGTCGTCAGCCTCCACACGTTCCGCGCTCACTACCTTGAAGTCGTTCATCGCAGGGATCCTGACTTCCAGTTTGCTGTCCGTCACGAATCCGGTGTCGCCGGACTTCAGGCTCACCTTAAGCTGCCTGTCCTTTGTGTCTCTTGCAAGATTCAGAATCTCGAATCTGAAGTTGAGCGGGTCAGTGCCGGCGGTCACGCTGACTTCCCCGCTTTTGTCAGGGTAGTCATATTCAATCATCTTCTGGACTTTCTCGAGAGAAAGTTCCTCCGTAAGGGAAATCGTGCCGGCAATGCTGGCCTTGTCAGGGGTGGCGGCCAGGATGACTACATCGTCCAGCGACAGCACCGCTTCCTTTATGGCGACCAGAAAATTGAATGAGAACTTCTTGAACTTGCTGTCCCTGACTTTCTGAATTTTGTCCAGCCTCAGTTTCCCGATGTAGGACTGTCCCGGCTTCAGCGCCCCGTTCTCCGGGATGAACTCGATCATGCTTTGGGACAGCCACCTTGCGGAGCCTTTCACCGAAGGACTGAATGTCAGTATTCCGTCCTTGAGGTCGGCTCCCGGCACAGCATCCGGAATGCTGGAGGCCAGTTCCACCCGTATGGTTGACTTGTCGGAGATGATGCCCCCCGTGTAGGCCTTAATGAAAGTGGCGAATTCAATGCTCTGCCCCTTGCTTTTGCCGAAACGGCTGCAGGAAGGGTAAGCCAGGATGAGGATTGCCGCTGACAGTATTGCCAGGATGCCGCTTAACTTTTTCTTCATACTTTCTATAATGTGCAGTTGGTCTGTTCCGCCTGCCTTTCAGGTGAAGGCAGACATATTCCAAAAGTAGTCATCTTTTTCAAATTATCCAAGCGGGAGTGAAAATAGTTCGCTTGTGACAAAATGTCATATTCCGGCAGGTGGCACATCCTTTGATTTGTCTCCGAGTGTCTCCGGAAAGACCGGAGGGTTGGATTAAAAAACATTAAAAAATTTATATCATTATGATCAAACCATTGGCAGATAGAGTTCTGGTACAGCCTAAGGAGGCTGAGACCAAGACGGCGGCAGGTCTTTATATTCCTGACACGGCAAAGGAAAAGCCGCAGGAAGGCAAAGTTATAGCTGTAGGTTCCGGCAAGAAGGACGAACCTATGGAAGTTAAAGTCGGTGACAATGTCCTTTACGGCAAGTACGCCGGAACTGAAGTCACCGTTGAAGGTACGAAGTATCTTATCGTAAGGCAGTCAGACATCCTTGCGATTCTGTAATCATTATTAAAAATAGGAGAATATCATTATGTCAAAGCAGATAAAATTCGATGTTGATGTCCGCGCGAAGATGAAGGAAGGAGCTGACGCTCTTGCGGACGCAGTAAAGGTGACTCTCGGACCTAAGGGCCGTAACGTCGTCATCGACAAGAAGTTCGGTGCACCTCAGGTCACCAAGGACGGTGTGACCGTTGCAAAGGAAGTCGAATTGGAGGACAGGTTCGCCAATATGGGTGCCCAGATGGTCAAGGAAGTCGCTTCCAAGACCAACGAGCAGGCCGGTGACGGTACAACCACCGCGACCGTTCTCGCACAGGCCATCATCAATGTCGGTCTGAAGAACGTGACCGCAGGCGCCAATCCTATGGACCTCAAGAGGGGTATCGACAAGGCCGTGGCCGCCGTTGTCGCAGAACTCAAGAAGAACAGTTCTCCGGTCGGCAGCGACTATTCCAAGATCGAGCAGGTCGGCACGATCTCAGCCAACAACGACAGCAACATCGGCAAGCTCATCGCTGACGCTATGTCAAAGGTAAGCGGCGACGGTGTCATCACTGTTGAAGAGGCTAAGGGTACCGAGACAGAGGTGAAGGTCGTAGAGGGTATGCAGTTCGACAGAGGCTACATCTCTCCTTACTTCATGACCAACTCCGACAAGATGGAGGCCGTTCTCGACGACGCTTCCGTCCTCATCACCGACAAGAAGATCTCCACGATGAAGGACCTGCTTCCTATCCTCGAGCCTATCGCCCGTGAAGGAAGGTCGCTTCTCATCATCGCCGAGGATGTCGACGGCGAGGCTCTCACCACGTTGGTTGTCAACAAGCTCCGTGGCACTTTGAAGATTGCAGCCGTCAAGGCTCCAGGCTTCGGCGACCGCCGCAAGGAAATGCTTCAGGACATCGCCACCCTTACAGGCGCCATCGTAGTGTCCGAGGAAAGGGGCTTCACTCTTGAGAACACGACTCCTGATATGCTCGGCAAGGCCGAGAAGGTTACCATCACCAAGGACAACACCACAATCGTTGGCGGTGCCGGTGACAAGGAGGCTATCGCAGACAGAGTCGCTCAGATCCGCAAGCAGATCGAGAACACCACTTCAGACTACGACAAGGAGAAACTTCAGGAAAGACTCGGCAAACTTGCAGGCGGAGTCGCAGTGCTCTACGTGGGCGCAGGTTCCGAGATTGAGATGAAGGAGAAGAAGGACAGGGTAGAGGATGCGCTCAACGCCACCCGCGCCGCTGTCGAGGAAGGTTATCTCCCTGGTGGCGGAGTGTCCTACATCCGCGCTGCCGAGGTGCTCAAGAATCTCAAGGGCGAGAATGAGGATGAGACCACCGGTATCCACATCATTGCCCGCGCGATCGAGGAGCCTCTCCGTCAGATTGCCCAGAACGCAGGCGTTGACGGCAGCGTCATCATCCAGAAGATCCGCGAGAACGAAGGCGACTTCGGCTACAACGCCCGCACCGACGAGTATGTGAATATGTTCGAGGCCGGTGTCATCGATCCTACCAAGGTTGCGAGAGTCGCTCTTGAGAACGCGGCTTCAGTCGCCGGTATGTTCCTGACAACCGAGTGCGGTATCGTGGATATTCCTGAGAAGGAAGCGGCCGCTCCGGCAATGTCTAACGGCGGAATGATGTAACGGCATAGCGCCAGTTTGAATTAAAGGAGGGTGACCGGTCCGGCCACCCTCCTTTTTTCGTCCGTATTCCTGCTGTTTTCTTTAACTATTTTTTGCGATTACACTGTTTTTGGTAGATTTTTCCTATATTTGACGGTTATTGTTATGATGCGATAACGATTTAGCACTACATTAACCAAAGAAGCTGTTTCAGGACAGTCTCAGCTTTGGAAAGGGAGCGCGGCGGCCGCCGCGTGACTGATGCGAAAGATGAAAATGGCCGGTATGGCCACAAAATAACGGAATTATTATTTTAAACAGCTTCTAAATATGAAGAAGATACTGATTTTAGGGAGCAGCAACACGGATATGACGGTACAGACACCCGTACTTCCGGCTCCCGGTGAGACAGTCCTTGGCGGAGTCTTCACTATGAGTGCAGGAGGCAAGGGTGCCAACCAGGCTGTTGCGGCCAAAAGAGTCGGAGGTGACGTTTCCTTCATCTGCAAGGTAGGCAACGATGTCTTCGGAGACAATTCAATCAAGCATTACAAGGAGGAGGGAATAGATGTCAGCGGAATCATCCGCTCGGACAAGCCTTCCGGAGTCGCGCTGATCACGGTGGACGGCAATGCCGAAAACTGCATCGTGGTGGCATCAGGCGCGAACCTCGATTTCACTCCGGAGGACATCAAGGCTTCCGAAGCGGCTCTCAAGTCCTGCGACATCCTTCTTATGCAGCTCGAGATTCCTGTGCCGGCCGTTGTCGAGGCCGCAAGAATCGCTCACGAGGCCGGCGCTTTCGTTGTTCTGAACCCGGCTCCTTACGCCGAACTTCCTGAGGAGATATTCAAGTACATTTCCCTGTTCATCCCGAACGAGACCGAACTCGCGTCGTTCTCCGGTATGCCTGTGACGGACGTTGAGTCCGCTGCCGCGGCAGCCAAGGTGCTTTTCGGCAAGGGTGTCGGGAATATGATCGTGACGATGGGCAGCAAGGGCTCGCTGATTCTCGACGGGGGAGAGCCTCAGATCGTACAGGCCCGCAAGGTCAAGGCCGTCGACACCACCGGAGCTGGTGACACCTACTGCGGCGCCATCTGTGTGGCTCTGTCGGAAGGCAAGTCTCTCAGGAACGCGGCCGAGTTCGCTTCAGCAGTCTCCGCGCTGGCGGTGACGAAGATGGGTGCGCAGACAGCCATCCCTTCAAGGGCCGAGGCCGACGCCTTCATGGCGCAGTAATATATTAAGGTAATATATTCATTTAAAATATTCAATTATGTTCATTGTAAACAGTTATGGTCTGGCAGTGTTTTTCTGCTTCATCATCATGCTCTGCTGGGGTTCCTGGGGTAACACGCAGAAACTTGCCGCGAAGAGCTGGAGATACGAACTCTTCTACTGGGACTATGTGATCGGAATGGTCATCCTCTCCCTGATTCTCGCTTTCACTCTCGGTTCGCTCGGCCCTGTAGGCCGTCCGTTCCTTCAGGACCTTGCGCAGGCTGACAAGTCCGCAATCATCAGCATAATCATCGGAGGTATAATCTTCAATCTCTCCAACATCTGCCTCAGCGCCTCCACCTCGATTGCAGGCATGTCCGTGGCGTTCCCTGTAGGCTGCGGCCTCGCCCTCGTGCTTGGTGTCATCAACAATCTCCGCGTGGAGGTTTCCCAGGGCGCTCTCAAGAGCAACCTGACTCTTCTTGCGATCGGCGTGGCCCTGGTTGTGGTCGCAGTGGTCATCAACGGTGTCGCTTCCGGCAAGAAGGCCGGCAACGCCGAGATCAGCAAGGCTGACCAGCGCAAGGGCATCATTCTCGCCATCGTTTCCGGAATCGTTATGTCCTTCTTCTCATCATTCGTGATGAAGGCTATGGACCTCAATGATTTCGCCAATATGGCAGCCGGCAAGGTAGGTCCTTACACAGCTATGGTCATCTTCGCCCTCGCCGTTCTCGTCAGCCATTTCGTCTTTGGCCCTATCTTTATGAGATGGCCGTTCCAGGGTGCGCCTGTCAAGATGGGCGAATATTTCAAAGGCAACGCCAAGACACACCTCGTAGGTATGCTCGGTGGCTGCATCTGGTGCATCGGTACCGCTCTCAGCTACATCGCCGCAGGCAAGGCCGGCGCTTCCGTCTCCTACGCTCTCGGCCAGGGCGCTCCTATGGTAGCCGCCATCTGGGGAGTCTTCGTCTGGAAGGAGTTCAAGGGTTCCGGCAAGAATGTCTACACTCTTCTCGGTCTGATGTTCGCTTTCTTCATCGTAGGTCTCGGTCTGATTGTGGCCGCAGGTATGTAATCAAAATTTTTACATATTTTAAATTTCAGTGTAACCGTCCGGTCATCGGGCGGTTACATCGTTTTCGGGACGTTGTGAACAGGGTATTGTTGATAACTATTACATAAAAATTCATTAAAAAAGTTTGCAGGTAAAAGAAAAGTTGCTACCTTTGCACCCGCTTTCAGGAACGGAACGAAAGTTCTGATGAAAGTTTTGACACGATCATTGAAAAGGTTGAAGGAAGTACAACGAAAAGTACCGAGAACG
>CAVCDF010000089.1:0-4051 GCA_963600795.1 Anaerotignum sp.
GTTGAAGTTGCTGTTGGTCTCCCAGGTGATGTTAGGGTTGCCGACGCTGGCCTGTACGAGAGCGACTTCGCCGTTGACATTGTTTATGTCGTAGGTGTCGGTGTAGCGGTAGTCTCCGATGGAGTCGTTGCCCTGCTGTCCCCAGGACATCTTGAACTTGAGCATATCCACCCACGTGGCGTTGAACCAGTTTTCCTTGTTGACGGTCCAGGCGCCGCCGACGGAGTAGAAGTTGCCCCAGCGGTGGTCAGGATGGAAGCGGGAGGATGCGTCGCGGCGGTAGGAGGCGGAAAGGAAGTACTTCTCGTCGAAGTTGTACATCGCTCTCGAGAAGTAGCCCTCGGTGTTGTAGCGGCTTGTGGAGCTTCCGTTGGAAACCACCTTGACCGCTCCGTCGAGTTCATCCGTGCCGTAGTAGGAGAACATGTTCTCGCGGTCGCCCCAGACGTAGTTGTAGTTGTACTTGTAGTTCTCGTGGCCGACCATCACGGAGACGTTGTGCCTTCCGAACTGCTTGGTGTAGTTGACGATCTGCTGGAAGTTCATCGTGAACGTCTGGTAGGCTGTCCTTGCCAGGTAACCTCCCGGATAGGTGGAGGCGGTGTTGCCGTAGAACGGCTGGACTTTGGTCAGGTTGTTCCACTCGTTGTCGGTGACGGTGCCGTTGACGGTGATCTTGAGTCCGTCGAACGGAGTGATGTCGGCGTAGCCGTTGACCGTGGTTATGTTGGCATCGGATGCGCTCTTGTTCAGCTCGTTGGCCTGCAGAGGGTTTCTGGCCGGGAGAAGGTTGGAAGGCCTCTTGGCCCCGCCGTTCTCTCCTGAACCGTAGTCATAGACCTTGCCGTTTTCGTCCGTCATTATCTTTCCGTCTTCATCGCGGAGATAGACAGGGTAGATAGGTGCGAGTTCGGAAACCATCACGAAGAGGTTGTCACCGTCCCCGACATCGTTCTGGTCGGAGTGCGTGTAGCTGGCCTGCGCGCCCACCTTCAGCCATTTCTTGGCCTGGTAGTCAGCCTTGAAACGGGCCGTGTAGCGCTCGAAGTCCGAGTTGTAGGCGATACCTTCGTTGTTGAGGTAGCCAAGGGAACCGTAGAAGCTGATCTTTTCGTTTCCTCCGGAGATGTTGAGATTGTATTCCTGGCGGAGGCTCTTGCGGAAGGCTTCGTCGATCCAGTCGTCCGGCAGGAGCGTGTAGAACTTGCCGTCGTTATAGACACGGTTGCCAAGCGTGGCGTGCGGATTGAGCTTGCCGTTGGTTCCGATCAGGTACTCGCCCTCCGGAACGGCATACACGATGTAGCCGAGGCCTCCCTGCGAGGCGGACTGGCCGATAAGGGAGTTGGCCGCCACGTGCGCGTCGTAGGCGGACATACCGTTGTCGCGGACGTTGTAGTTGTACAGAGCGGTGTAGTAGGTCTCGTAGTACTGGGCCGGATCGGTGATGTAGTCATATTCCTGAGTCGCGCGGCAATTGACGCCCCACTTCGCGTCGAGGGTGACGGTGGCGTTCTCCGACCTGCCTTTCTTGGTCGTGATCATTATCACGCCGTTGGCACCGCGTGCGCCGTAAAGGGCGTTCGAAGCGGCGTCCTTGAGGACGGTTATGCTCTCGACGTCGTTAGGGTTGAGGTTGTTCCATCCGCCGTCGTAAGGCGCTCCATCCACGATGATGAGCGGGGACGTGCCTGCGTTGATGGATCCGAAGCCTCGGATGGCGAGTGAAGGAGTGGCTGTAGGCGAACCGGAACTGTTGGTCATCTGAAGACCGGCGACTTCGCCCTGGAGACCGCTGAACACGTTCGTCAGCTGCTTCTTCTCCAGTGTCTCCTTCTTCACTACGGCCGCCGAGCCGGTGAACGAGGACTTGGTCTGCTGACCGAATGCGACCACGAGAACCTCGTCAAGCAGCTCGTTGTCGGTCTTGAGCCGGATTGTCATTTCAGGCTTCGGATCCAGCTCCTCTTCGATCATTCCGATGCAGGAAACGACCAGCTTGTCGGTGGTCTTCACTCCCGCAAGGTTGAAATTACCGTTGACATCGGTGATTTCGCCTTTAAGGGTACCTTTGATGAGCACTGAGGCTCCGATGACCGGATCCCCGTTCTCGTCGATGACGGTTCCTTTCACGCTGATGTTCTGGGCGGACGCGAACGTCACGGCTCCCAGGAACAGCAGCAGGGATACAAAGAATCTTAGTTTCATACGATAGCGTTTAATATTTTGTCATTGTTCGTGTTATTGATTTCAGTGTTGCCGATGGTGCGTTGCGGCCAGGCTCTGCCGTCATTCCGACATTCCCGTCACAGGAAGCATCAGCCCGACCTTGTCTTCGTCGGACCAGAGCCATACGTTGCGGCTGTCCTTTTTCAGGATGCGCAGTCCGGACACTTTCCCGCTTACGGACATATTCCCTGAAAACTCGCCGTCCGTCTCCGTGTTTTCGGTAGGCATCGCGTTCAGTTTCAATGTAGTATGTGAGGTTCCGTCGTTGGTGAGAATCCTCAGCGTAGCGGTCGAAGGGCTGCACCAGTACTGGTGCCTGGTCTTGCTGAAAGTCAGGACAGCCTTGCCGTCCCTGTATATTCCCATCTCCTGGGAGGCCGAGAAAGCGTCCCGGGCAGTGTTGTCTTCCTTGGTCCCGTTGCAGGCGGCCATCAGGACGCAGGCTGCAATCGCAAGAAGAGCATGAAACTTTCTGTTCATTTTCTGCAGTTCAATCTGGATCATTTGTTTATGTTGAGCACGGTGACGTACCTTTCAAAATATTCCTTGGTCCCGTCGGCCTTGGTCATTATGGCCTGAATACGCCTTTCGCCTTGCTTGAGCGTCTGCCAGCCGCCGGTGTTCGCTCCGTCCACCTTCCACTGCACCGCGGAATAGTCTCCGCAGTCCGCGAGAGTCAGGAGCACCGAGGCGCCGGAGGACGGTTTCTCGTCGGAAAGCACGATGCGCGGCAGCCCGGAACCCGGCTTCGAGGTCGTCAGGGTCGACGAATATCTTGCATTCTTGTTGCTTTCGATCGTCACTTCGTAGGTCTGTCCGGCCTTCAGCGCTCCGATGTGGGCCTCGCGGGAGGTCAGTCCGGTCAGTTCACCTTCGCCGGAGCCGTCGGCCGCCTTCCAGCTGACATTCCAACTGTCAGACAGATTGTCATCCCAAAGGATTACTGCGTCATGCTGAAAAACCGATGAAGTGACGTTGGTGATGTTGCCGGAAATCGTGTTCGCCTTAAGGGTGACGGTGCCTTCGGCGGCGTTCACCGTGATCGAAATCAGTTCGACTTCGGTCTTGCCCCCGTCGGCGGAGACGAACCCTGTCTCGGCGTTGCTGTAGAGCGATGTGACCTTGCTGCCGAAGAAGCAGTGGGTAGGCAGGTATTTCGCGATGTATCCGCTTTCGGAGTTCCCGTTGGAGTACACCAGCCTGTATTTCTCGCTTCCGACCGTGGAGTTGACGCTGTTGGTGATCCAGCTGGTAGAGTTCGCCGCGTTGACGTGATAGACCAGAAGGCCCCAGTCCTGGAATGCGCCGTAGCCGTAATAGTCAAGGTAGGTCGGATTGTCCCAGACCGTCCTGCCCGCTCCGCGGCACTCAAGAAGAAAATAGTCCCCGTCCTTCTTGGTCCTGACAAGATAGCCTTCGCCTTCGGTTACAGGCCTGACTGTGATCTCCCCGGCATCTTCTATGACGGTTGGCTCGTCCCAACCCATCATCCAGCGTTCGAGGATGCTGAGCGCCGGAGGTGTCCTGCTTTCATTGTTGTAGGTGCCGTAGTCCATCAGCGAGAAGAAAGACGGTGTCTGGACTTCTTCCTTGCCGGTGTAGGAGTTGGTGTCGTAGAAATCGGGCCAGCCGATGGTGTGTCCGAACTCGTGGCAGAATGAGCCTATCGGCGCCATCGCCGCGTCAGGCTTGCCGTTGACCTCAAGTTCCGAACTGCAGGCGTAACCGCAAAGCTGCACTCCGTCGAGAGTGACGGCGGCGATGGTGCGCGGTGGGGCCAGATGGCGTTCGGTTCGCCGTCGCTCCTTGCCTTTCCTGCGTA
>CAVCDF010000090.1:0-13177 GCA_963600795.1 Anaerotignum sp.
GCCTCTCGGCAGGGTCGTAGGCCTGCTCGTGGGCTGGAGGATAACCTTCCTGTGCATAGGCATATTCGCTCTTCTGACACTTGTCTTCGTGTTTGTCTCCCTCCCTCGGATTCCTGCCGGCAACGGGGTGAGCCTCAAGGGACTGCCTTTGATGCTCCGCAACAGGGTGCTTCTGGGGATATACCTTTTCACGCTGCTCTTCGCGGCCGGTTACTACACCGCCTACAGCTACATCGAGCCTTTCCTGCTGCAGATCGGAGGAATGTCGGAGAGTCTTGTCACCGTGACGCTGATGATTTTCGGAGGTGCCGGCCTTGTCGGCAGCTATGCGTTCTCGGCATTCTATGACCGCCACCGCTTCCGTTTCATCAGCCTCGCGATGGCAGGGCTCATCCTTGCTCTCGGCCTGCTTCTGCCGCTGGCGCGGATCCATCCTCTGGTAATGTTTCTCTGCGCAGTCTGGGGCGTGGCGGCTACGGCCTACAACGTCGCGATGCAGTCCGAAGTCATCGCCGCGGCAAGCGACGACGAGTCCACGGTCGCGATGTCGATATATTCAGGAATATTCAACCTCGGCATCGGTACCGGCGCTTTCGCGGGAGGTCTGGTCTGCACGCATCTGTCATTGTCGTGGACAGGAGTCGCAGGCGCTGCGCTGGCCGCCGCCGGCCTTGTTTTCTGGCAGTTGCGTCTGAGCAGGCTGATGTGCCGCTAGGACCGTCGCGACGTGACGATCAGGTAGCTGTCTTCCGAACAGGGCGTTTCAATCCTTGCGCCGAAGATGTGCGCATCGTCCCCCGAGGAAACTTTCAGCCGGGTGCGGAGTTCGTCGCTGGACATCGGAATGTTCTTCGCGCAGACCTCGCTGCGTGGCCAGCGCTTTCCGACATCCTTCAGGCTGGCCTTGTTCAGAGGCAGGATTTCCTTCACGGTGAAGATCCTGCCGAAATTTCTGAACGCTTCGCATCGCTGCTCCAGTTCCTTTTCAGACAGAGGTTCGGAGATGGTGTAGAGATGGGTGAACCGCGCCAGCTTCACAAGCCCGAATCTTCCGCACAGCGCATTGAACACGCCAGCCTTGGTCAGTGACTTGCCGGGCTCGAAGATGATTCTGGCGAAGGTCGAGTCCGGGAGGACCGCTCTGGCGGACGAGATCTCTTCAGGGCTGAATGTCAGCGTGCTTCCGTTCTCCCGGCAGGTCAGGGAGCAGCCTCCGTTCCATTCCCGGTCCAGAAGGACGAGAAGTTCCTTGCATTCTCCGCCGCTGGCGACGACGTGCACTTCGCGGACCCTTCTGACGTTCCATCCTTTGCCCGTGGTTTCCTCGAGATACTTTTCGCAGGTCCTGTCCAGCCGTTCGGCGACCATCGTGATGTCGGCCATCGGCGAGAGCTTCAGAAGGACGAAGCGTGACGCGGCGAACAGACCGGGAAGCAGTTTCAGCACATCGGGGGAGCAGTCTTCCAGGAGAAAGACCTTGTTCCCGGAGCCGTCACGTCTGGCTGGGTCAAGGAATATGACGTCTGGCTTGAACGAGCCGAGGATTTCCGGAAGCGTTTCCGAGGATGTCTCCCGGTTGGAGACCGTGATGTTGTCCGCACCGAGGGCCGCGAAATTGTGCCTTGCGGCCGCGGCCAGGTCCGGGTCCATCTCGTTGTAGAGAACCTTGTCCGCAACTTTGGCGAAAGCTGCCGCATCGACGCCGAGGCCTCCGGTCAGGTCGGCGACGGCGGATCCGTCCGAGCGGGCATATTCATCGATTACCTTTCTGACGATTCCGGCCTTGTAGTCCGCCGTGTCACGGGAACTGCACTGCTCGGCGCAAAGGGACGTGGGATAGACAAGGTCCGTGCGGGCGTACCAGTCCGGCAGCTTCCTGCGCAGTTTCCTGCGGGCTTCGATGGTGTTTACGGCAAGAGTCCTGGGAGGAATGGAAGACAACAGCGGGTCGGGATGGACGGGCCATTCCCGCACTGAAAGAATCAGGCGCGCAGTGTCCGCGTCCCCGTGGTCGGTTATGAATTTCTCGAATGTCAAGGCTGTGGTGCAGGCTCGGCTATTTCAACTGGCGGGTCTTGTAGGATTCTATGCAGGAAGGGATTATCCTGACATATTCATCATCCTTGAAAAGCGGTGATGTGATGATGAAGTCGGCGGTGCTGCGGTTGGTGGCGAAAGGGATGTTGTACAGCGATGCGAGACGCACGAGCCCCATCACATCGTTCTGGTGTCCCTGCATTATGAGGTTGTCGCAGAAGAACACAAGCAGGTCAATCTTACCTTCGGCGATCATCGCACCGATTTCGAAATCTCCGCCGAGAGGGCCGCTCAGCTTGCAGATGACCTGCGGAGTGTCGATTCCCAGAACCTCCTGCAGTGTCTCCCTGACCAGGCGGCCGGTCGTGCCGGTGCAGTACAGCCGGCAGTTCTTCAATACTCCTGCGTTGAACTTAACCCAGCTCATCAGTTCCGCCTTGCGTGAATCGTGAGCGACCAGTGCGATGTCCTTTACCATTTTCGTGTCAACTTTATTTCGCGAAGATAACAATATCCCTTTTGAGAAAGCACAGGCGGGATGAATATTTTTCGAAAATATTTTTCAACGATTGGTCAATGATTGGTCAATGATTGCTAAATTTGTAGATTGTAATCGGATATGGACAACCATAAGGAAACATTCAGTATAAAATACTATGGCACAGGACTATAATGAAAACGCCAGGAAGTGGCTGGAAGGGGATTTCGATCCCGAGACAAAGATGAAGGTTCTGGAACTGAGGAACAATGACCCCGCAGGTTTCGAGGACGCATTCTACAAGACTCTTGAATTCGGCACCGGAGGCCTCAGGGGCATAATGGGCGTCGGAACCAACAGGATGAACAAGTACACTGTCGGAATGGCGACCCAGGGTCTGGCCAACTATATCCTCAAGCACGTCACCGGAGACGACATCCGCGTCTGCATCTCCTACGACAGCCGCAACAACTCGAAGGAGTTCGCCAAGATCACGGCCGACGTCCTGAGCGCGAACGGGCTGCACGTCTTCATATTCGACAATCTCCGTCCTACTCCTGAACTGAGCTACTCCATCCGCAGGATGGGAGCCGTAGCCGGCGTGATGGTCACGGCCTCGCACAACCCGAAGGAGTACAACGGCTACAAGGTTTACTGGTCAGACGGGGCGCAGATCACCGCACCTGTTGACCACGAAATCATCGATGAGGTGAACAGGATCACCGATCCGTCCCAGGTTATGTTCGAGAAGAAGGAACGCTGCGGCGAAGTCGAACTTATGGGCAAGGAGATGGACAACGCCTACATTACGGACATCCTTTCCCTTACCCTCAGCCCTGAAGCGCGCGCAAGGCACAAGGACATCAAGATCGTCTATACTCCGCTGCACGGCTGTGGAGTGCGCATAGTGCCTGAATGCCTGAAGCGCCTTGGCTTCGAGAATGTCATCCACATTCCTGACCAGGACGTAAGCGACGGAAACTTCCCGACCGTGGTTTCCCCTAATCCTGAAGAGCCGGCAGCGATGAAGATGGCCCTGGAGAAGGCGGAGAGCACTGGCGCGGACCTCGTGATGGCCACTGACCCGGACGCGGACAGAATGGGCATCGCCGTCAGGGACGACAAGGGAAAGATGGTGCAGCTGAACGGCAACCAGACCGGCTCTATCCTGACATATTACATCCTGACCCGCTGGAAGGAACTGGGCAAGCTCGACTCCACAAAGTACATAGCCAAGACGATCGTGACCAGCGAACTGATCGCCGAGATCGGAAGAAGCTTCGGCGTGAAGTGCTACAACGTGCTGACCGGTTTCAAGTACATCGAGGAAATAGTAAGGCGGAACGAAGGCAAGGGTGAGTTCATCTGCGGCGGCGAGGAAAGCTACGGCTTCAACATCGGCGAGTTCGTGCGCGACAAGGACGCTCCGGTTGCCTGCTCTATGGTGGCTGAGTGCGCAGCCTGGGCCGCCGACCAGGGCACTACGCTCTACGGCATCCTCCAGAGGATCTATTCTGAATACGGCTACCGCAAGGAATCGCTGGTTTCCCTTGTCCGCAAGGGAAAGAGCGGCGCCGAGGAGATCCAGAAGATTATGGCGGACCTGAGGCAGAATCCTCCGGCGGAGGTTGCCGGATCCAAGGTAGTCAAGGTCGTCGACTATCTTGAACCGGAAAAGACCGGACTGCAGAAGTCCAACGTCCTCCAGTTCTTCAGCGAGGCCGGCGATGTCGTGTCCGTGCGTCCTTCCGGAACCGAACCGAAAATCAAGTTCTACTTCGGTGCGAAGGGTTCCGACGCCGACGCCAAACTCGAGGCTCTGAAGGAACAGTTCATCAGCTGACATCCATGAAGTTCACGATCCGTGACGCGACCCCGTCGGACGGCAGGTTCATTGCGACGAATGTCCTGGCGGCGATGGGGTTCGATGTGTTCTTCGGCCATCTCTACGACCGTATGGTAAAGGATATGGAAGATTGCTGATCATGCACTGCAAACAGGTGGTTCCGGAAAGAAACCGCCTATAGATAAAACGAACGATACATTATGAAATCATTGAAGGAACTGTACAGGATAGGCAAGGGTCCGTCCAGCAGTCATACCATGGGACCCAACAAGGCTGCGAAGGATTTCGCGGCGCGTCATAAGGACGCGGCTTCGTTCGAGGTCACGCTCTACGGAAGCCTCGCGGCCACCGGCAAGGGGCATCTCACCGACGTCGCTATCCAGGAAGTGCTCGAGCCTCTGGCTCCGGTGAAAATCATCTGGTCTGCGCAAACCTTCCTGCCGTTCCATCCGAACGGAATGAAGTTCGTGTCCTTCGATGCTGAAGGGAACGTTACGGAAGAATGGACGGTTTACAGCGTCGGCGGAGGCGCTCTGTCCGAAGGCAAGCCGGACGACAGGTTCTCGACTCCCGATGTCTATGACAAGAACACCCTGACCGAAATTCTGAAGTGGTGCGAAGACAAAGGCCGCAGCTATTGGGAATATGTCGACCTGTGCGAAGGCCCCGGAATCTGGGACTATCTCCAGGAAGTGTGGAAGGCGATGAAGACTTCCGTTGAAAACGGAATAGACCACGAGGGGGTTCTTCCCGGCCCTCTGAACCTGCCCCGCAAAGCACCTATATATTATGTCAAGGCCACCGGGTACAAGCAGACACTCCAGACCAGAGGCCTTGTCTATGCCTATGCGCTGGCGGTCAGCGAAGAGAATGCATCCGGCGGAACGATAGTCACGGCTCCTACCTGCGGATCGAGCGGAGTGATGCCAGGAGTCCTTTACCATCTTGCCAAAGGACATGATTTCAAGGAAATCAGAATCCTCCACGCGCTTGCTACCGGTGGGCTGATCGGAAACATCGTCAAGCAGAACGCATCCATATCCGGAGCTGAAGTCGGCTGCCAGGGAGAGGTGGGAGTAGCCTGCGCGATGGCGTCGGCCGCCGCCTGCCAGCTGTTCGGAGGAAGCCCTTCGCAGATTGAATATGCCGCCGAAATGGGTCTTGAGCATCATCTTGGGATGACCTGCGACCCGATCTGCGGTCTGGTGCAGATCCCTTGCATCGAGAGGAACGCCTTTGCGGCGACCAGGGCCCTGGACGCCAATCTTTACGCATCCTTTTCCGACGGCAAGCACCGCGTGTCCTTCGACCACGTCGTAGAAGTGATGAAGCAGACCGGCAAGGACATCCCTTCGCTTTACAAGGAGACCAGCGCGGGCGGTCTTGCAAAGAATTTCAAGCAGTACAGGTAAGTCACTGTAGCCGGAGGCTTTTCCGGATTGGAAGATTGACATTTATTTTTATGAGGAAGGTATTCTTTGTTATTTGTGCGCTGCTGACGGCGGCTACTTTTGTTTCGGCTCAGGAGACAGGAACTTCCGTTTCCGGAACTGTCTGCCGGCAGGATGCCGAGTTCGTAAGCGAGTACCTCACCCCTACACGGATCATGTTCTCCCGCGGGGGAGTGTCCGGCACTGAAAACCTGCTTAAGGCTTACTGCGGTCAGGTCTCCACAAACGAACCGGACGTGTGCATATTCAGAAACGGGAAGGACGGGAGCAGTTCCATCCTGCTGGACTTCGGAAAGGAGATCCAGGGCGGAATCCAGATTGTCCGGGCGATGTCCGGGAAGAAGGCCGCCGCGCGTTTCCGCATCTGCTTCGGAGAGTCGGTGAGCGAGGCTCTGAGCAGCGTAGACGAGCCGGGCACGACAGCCACCAATGAGCATTCGGTCCGCGATTTCGAGATCTCGGTCCCGTGGCTCGGCGCGGCTGAATATGGCAACACCGGTTTCCGCTTCGTGCGGCTTGACCTGCTCGGCGAAGACACTGAGGCGCGTCTGGTCACCGTCAGAGCCATCTCGCGCTACCGCGACATCCCCTACATCGGACAGTTCAGGTGCAGTGACGAGAGGCTGAACCGAATCTGGCAGACCGGAGCCTACACAGTCCATCTGAATATGCAGGAATACATCTGGGACGGTGTCAAGAGGGACCGTCTTGTCTGGATCGGTGACATGCACCCGGAAGTGATGACCGTGAACACGGTGTTCGGCGACCACAAGGTCGTGCGGAAAAGCCTCGACTATGTCCGGAACAGCACTCCGGCGAATGTGTGGATGAACGGAATATGCTCATATTCACTGTGGTGGATCATCATCCAGCACCATCTTTATGAATATTACGGTGACCTTGACTATCTGAAGGAGCAGCACGCGTACCTGAAGGACCTGCTGCACACGGTAATGGCCAACTTCGACGGGTCGAAGGAAAACTTCAAGAGCGGCCGTTTCATCGACTGGCCTACTTCAAAGAATCCGGAAGCCATCCACGCCGGTCTCCAGGCGCTTTCCGTCAGGGCTATGGACGCGGGGGCCGAGATGGCAGGATGGCTGGACGACGCCGGGCTGAAAGCTGAATGCGCGGCCGCGGCTTCAAGGCTCAGGGAGTACAGCCCCGCCGTCACGGCAAGCAAGCAGTCTGCGGCTCTGCTCTATCTAGAGGATCTTGCCGATGCCGAGGAGGCCCGGAACGTGATCCTGGCCGGCGGAGCGGAAGGATTCACGTCCTTTATGGGTTACTATATGCTTGAGGCTCTGGCCAAGAGCGGGAACTATGACGAGGCGATGCGGATGATCTCCGACTACTGGGGAGCGATGCTGGATCTCGGAGCGACAACCTTCTGGGAGGACTTCGACTATTCCAAGGCCTCGGAGGCAGCAAGGATCGACGAGGTCGTGCCGGAAGGGAAATACGACATCCACGCCGACGGCGGTGCCTACTGTTATGTTGGCTTGAGACACAGTTTCTGCCACGGCTGGGCTTCCGGTCCGACGAGCTGGCTGAGCGCCCACGTGCTTGGCGTGGAGCCGGCTGAACCTGGCTTCAGAAAGGTCAGAGTCAATCCTCACCTCGGCTCTCTGGAATGGGCGGAAGGCTCCTTCCCGACTCCTTACGGGCCGGTCACGGTGTCTCACAGGAAAACCGCCGACGGTTCGGTCAAGTCGGAAATCCATCTTCCGAAGGGAGTCAGGCTGGCAAAGTAGCCGGATTGCCTTGACTTTTCATTCGATTGGAATGATGAATTCGACAAAATGACAGTGAAATGGGACAATTTGTCACGAAAAATTGTCATTTTGTCGCCCTTTTGACACTTTAACCCCTATTTTTGGCAACGGCACGTCTGTTGTCTTTTGTTCGGTTGTCCCGGCCGGAAGGACGGGATGAAAAGAATGATAAAAACAAAAATAGGAGATTAAAATTATGTTACCAACAGCAAAAAGGTACAACCAGAACTGGTTGCCGAACATTTTCAACGATTTCTTTGACAACGATTGGATGGGAAGGACAAACGCGACGGCTCCGGCCATCAACGTCCTTGAAAGCGAGAACGACTACGAAGTCGAACTTGCCGCTCCTGGTATGACCAAGGAGGATTTCAAAGTCAGCCTTGACGACAACGGCGATCTCGTGATCGAGATGGAGAAGAAGGAAAACACCGAAGAGAAGGAAAAGAAGCACGGTCACTATCTGAGGCGCGAGTTTTCATATTCAAAGTTCCAGCAGACGATGGTTCTTCCGGAAGATGTTGAAAAAGAAAAGATAAGCGCTAAGGTTGTCGATGGCGTACTGACGGTTTCCATCCCTAAGGTAAAGAAGCAGGAAGTTGCCCCGGCGAAGAAAGTGATAGAAATTGCTTAAAAAAATTTGCAGGTAATGCAAAAATGACTATCTTTGCATCCGCATTCGGGAAATCATCTTAAAGTTTGCGGATGCAAAGTCGCAGGGTGCGGTAGTTCAGCTGGTTAGAATGCCGGCCTGTCACGCCGGAGGTCGAGGGTTCGAGTCCCTTCCGCACCGCTGGAAAGAGAGGATTACGATTGTAGTCCTCTCTTTTTTATTTATTGGAATAATTTTAAGTAACGAAAGAATATGTCAAAGACAATTACAATCATCGGAGCCGGTATGATGGGTTCCGCGCTGGCTTTCCCTGCAAGAGAAAACGGCAATGTGGTACGCCTGGTCGGAACACCCCTGGACAAGGAGATAATCGATGCCTGCAGGAAGGTGGGCCAGCATCCAAAGTTCAACGTGCCGTTTCCTGCCGGAGTCGAATATTTCCAGTTCGAGGACTGGAAGGAGGCTGTCAAAGGGGCGGATTTCATCATCGGAGGCGTAAGCTCCTTCGGAGTGGACTGGTTCCTTGAGAATGTTCTTTCCGAACTCGATCCTTCAATCCCTGTCATTTCAGTCACCAAGGGACTCATCAACCTTGAGGACGGCTCCCTGATTTCCTATCCTGAATATTGGAAGCGCAGCCTTGCCGCCAAAGGCATAGACCGTCAGATCTGCGCCATCGGAGGCCCTTGCACAAGCTACGAACTTGTGGCCCACGACCAGACCGAGGTGGCTTTCTGCGGCAAATGTCCTGAGACTCTGCGGATGATCAAGGCGGCAATGGCCACTGAATATTACCACATCTCCCTTACCGACGACGTCGAAGGCCTTGAAAGCGCGGTCGCTCTTAAGAACGGCTATGCCCTTGCGGTCGCGATGACCATCGGCCTTGTCAACAGGACTCTCGGAGACGGCCTCCACTACAACTCGCAGGCTGGAGCCTTCTATCAGGCGGTCAAGGAGATGCGCTGCCTTCTTGAACTCCAGGGTGCCAGCCGTGACTGTGAGAACATCGGCATCGGTGACCTCTATGTGACCGTTTACGGAGGCCGTACCAGAAAGGTGGGCATCCTTCTCGGCGAAGGCAAGACCTATCAGGAAGCGATGGACATCCTTTCCGGTGTGACACTTGAGAGCCTCGTGGTTTCCCGCCGTGTGTTCGCCGCCGTGTCAAAGCGCGCCGAGAAGGGTGAAGTGGATCTTAAGGAATATCCTATGCTCTGCCACGTGGCCGCCGTCCTGGACAACGGCAAGGATGCCCAGCTGCCGTGGGAAAGCTTCACTTTCGACAACATCTAGATCAGGCATATTCATTGACAATCGGCTTCAGGTAAGGTATGAGTGACGACGGCAGACGGCTTTATCCGTTGAGGTTCGTGGATGAGGGGAGCAACGTGTTCTGGGGACGCGTTGTCTATCAGATTGCGGACCTCGGGTTTATGGACACGATGGTGGCTGACGGCTGGTTCGGTGGCAACACTCTGAGCGAGCTTATGGGCACTTACCTTGAGAGGGTGGTCGGCGACGACGCCTTCGAGTTCTACGGTCTCCAGTTTCCGGTGATGGTCAAGCTGATGAGCACCGCCGGCTGGCAGCCGCTCAAGGTGAACGTTTCGGACGATGACGCGGCCCAAAGGTACGATTCTTTCGGGAAGACCGCTCTCTGGTACGTCCAGGAGGCGGCCGAGGGATCGGAAATCGTCCTCGGATTCAACCGTAAGGTCGATGCCGGGGAGTTCTACAGCAGGTGCGAGTCTTCTGACCTGCGTGAGGTCCTGAACATCGTGCATCCTAAGGCGGGAGACTCTTTCCTGATCAGGCCGGGCACCGTCTACGCCGCCGGCCCGGGCCTGAAGATAGTGGAAATAGCCGAGAGTTCGGAACTTTCCTTCGACATCCACAACTGGGGCGCACCGCTGCCGGACGGTGACGAAGTGCTGCTTGACGAAGCCTTCGACCTGATAGATTTCAATGAATATGTTCCCGTGCAGCCTGAGGGCGGCAGACTCGCCTCCTGCCCGGAATTCATCGTCACCAGGCACGATCTCACCAACGCCCTGCACATTTTTTCGGAAACGCCGGGCAGTTTCGCCGTCTATTACTGCGTGTCGGGTGAGTTGAGCATCCAGGTTCCGTCTCCGGACAACGGGAAAGGGCGTTTTGAATCCTATCCGCTGAAGGCGGGGCATTCGCTTCTTGTTCCTTCTGAAGTGAACGACATCTACCTCGTGCCTTCCGCTGCCGGCACGGCAGTGCTTGAGACCCTTGTGGAAAAGAGGATGGTCAAGGATTCCTACACTTCGGCTGAGGTCGAGCCCAATGCTTTGGGAGACCTTCCGGAAGAACCGGACCCGCATATCCGTGAATGGAAATGAAACTTGCTTATGGCTGATGCTGAAAGAATAGACAAAGTGCTCTGGGCCATCCGGGTGTTCAAGACCCGGACCGAGGCTACGGATGCTTGCAAGGGAGGCAAGGTGAAGATCTCCGGGGCCAACGTCAAGCCTTCGAGACTGGTGAAGGCGGGGGAGACCGTTGAAATCCGCAAGGGGGCCGTGCAGTACACCTACAGGCTCAGGCAGCTCACCGACCATCGCCTCGGTGCCAAACTTGTTCCTGAATATGCCGAGAATCTTACCCCGCAGTCGGAACTTGACAAACTTAAGGCTCCGGTCGAGACGTTCTTCCTGCGGCGCGACCGCGGCACGGGCCGTCCTACCAAGAAGGAGCGCAGGGAGATTGAGAATGCCTGGGATGAACTTGACGGCGGCCTCGCTCTTGAAGACATCCCCGATGACATCATCCAGCGTTTCGGCCTGACCGAAGAAGACCTGTAGCCTTCTGCTTCGCCTTCGGCCTTGCCTTTACGCCGGCGGTGACGGGAAATGAAAGCGGCCGGAAACGTTGCCGGAGATGGTCGTGCTATTCAATCGTCAGGCCGTCGTAGGCGGGGCGGACGATTGAGCGGATGCCGCGCTGGCGGCAGAGTTCTTCGACTTCTTTGGTGAACTGCCCGTGGCAAGGGAAATTGTGCGACAGGTGGGTGAGCCAGGTGTTCTCGGCACTGATGCGGTCAGCCATCGCGAGAGCCTCGTCCAGACTGAAGTGCGAATGGTGCTTCGCATAGGTGACCGTGTTGAGAGTCAGGTGCTTCAGCCCTTGAAGCTTTGCGAATTCGCTTTCCGGAATGAAGCTCATGTCCGTCAGGTAGGCGATGTCGCCGAAGCGGAATCCAAGAATCGGAAGCTTGCCGTGCATCCCGCGGATCGGTACGATCTCCACTCCGCCCGTGGATGAGGCCATCGATGCCGGGTCTGCCTTGTCGATTATGTCCTCCAGTTTGCGGCCGGTCGGAACCAGAGTCCCGTCTGAAAGCCGGTAGTGGTAGCCCACGTCGTGTACCCAGACCAGTTCGCGGTCCTGTGCGTTCGGGTAGACCAGAAACGGATTCTCGTCGATCACGTGCAGCTGCCACTCGGGCGCTCCCGGGTATTTCGGGAAGGTGAAGACGTATGGATATTCCCTGATGAGGTCGTCCAGCACGTTCTTTTCGCAGAAAATCTCGGCCGAGCGGCGGTCGATGTAGTTCAGAGAACGCACGTCGTCCAGCCCGCCGGTGTGGTCCTTGTGGTTGTGGGTCAGCAGGATTGCGTCGAGGTGGCGGATGTCGTGGGCTAGCATCTGGGAACGGAAGTCCGGCCCTGCGTCGACAAGGATGGACAACCCTTCATATTCAATGAATGCGGAGGAGCGGAACCGTTTGTCCTTCAGGTCGTTCGAGCGGCACACGCCGCACTGGCATCCGATGATCGGCACCCCCTGCGAAGTTCCGGTGCCGAGAAATGTCAACTTTGCTTTTCCCATTTTTTTTCTTTTGCTACTGAATATCCTGCCCGTCAAATGATTATCTCTTCAAGCCGGTTCACCGACTCCGGGTCATAGGGTTTCGTGACCCTGATGTAGTTGCCGGTGTATCCCCCCATCATCCCGTCCTTGACATCGGACTCCCAGAGCACCTGTGAGCGGCGGCCGCTGTTCTTTTCGATGAATTCGGAATGCAGTTCGGCACAGAGGGCTTCGAGCCTCGCGACCCGCTCCGTCTTGACTGAGTCCTTGACCTGGTCCTTCCATCCTGCAGCGACCGTTCCAGGACGGCGTGAGTAGGGGAATACGTGGATAAAGGCCGGCCTGACGCGGTCCTTGAGGAATGAATATGTCTGCTCGAACAGTTCGTCGGTCTCTCCGGGGAGGCCTGCGATGACATCGATGCCGAAGAAAACGTACGGCTTGTCAGTCTCGTCCGGTTTCGGGTCCATCACCGAGCGGATGTAGCTGATCCTGTCGGCGAAGAAGTCCGTGGTGTAGCGGCGGCCTACCCTTTTCAGTATCTCGTCCGACCCGGACTGCAAAGGAATATGGAAGTGCGGCTGGAACTTGGTTCCCGACGCTATCCAGTCGATGATCTCTTCGGTTATGAGGTTCGGCTCGATGGAGGAGATGCGGTAGCGTTCAATGCCTTCGACTTCGTCCAGCCGCTTCAGCAGGTCGAGGAAACTTTCGCCCGTGGTGCGGCCGAAGTCTCCGGTGTTGACTCCCGTGATGACGATCTCCTTGATTCCCGAGTCCGCTATCCTGCGGGCCTGGCAGAGCACCTCCTCTATCGGAATATTCCTGGAATTGCCTCTGGCGTACGGCACCGTGCAGTAGGCGCAGAAGTTGTTGCATCCGTCCTGCACCTTGAGGAAAGACCTTGTTCTCTCTTCGGAGGAGAACGCCGCCATCGTGTCCTTGGAGATTTCCTTGTACTCCGCCGCGCTCATCGGTTTCGTCTGCCGGTTCTCCGGAAGTCTGCCGGGTGCATCTGCATTATCAGGTCCGGCGGTGGTGGCGTCGTCCTCCCCTCCGCGCTTCGCGCTCCGTCCCGTCCCGCCTTCGGCGGTCCACCCGTTCACGTGGCCACGGGCGGCCACGGGGTTGCCG
>CAVCDF010000091.1:0-6660 GCA_963600795.1 Anaerotignum sp.
GTTGATCTGTGAATATGCGCACATGATGGACCCGATCGGGAACGCGAGGCCGTGGCCGGCGCGCTCGAGCATCTTCCTGATGCCGGCGAACTGGTTCTTCCCCAAAAGGCTCTCGCCGAACAGGTCGGGCGAGAACTGGATCGTGACCTCCCGGATGTCGGGGGACACGCATCCTGCCTGCTCCCAGACATGTTCGAGGTTCTCGCCGGCGATCAGCACAAGGTCGTAGTCCCCTATCGTCTCGACGCTGTCGCCCACAATCCTGCGCACCCCTGGAGCGTTCTGGATGAAATTCAGTTCGTATTCCCTGTGCCTGTGAAGCGGATAGGTGAATTCCTTCTTGTGCCTCTCCACGATGAAGAAGCAGTCCCGCTGCGACAGCCCCGATATCTCCGAAAAAACCTGTGACATGGTTTCAGTGTTTATCTTGCAATGTGGTGTCAGCAAATATAATACTTTTTTAACTTTTTCTACTATTTTGACAAATCGTTTCCAAGCCGATTCCATCAGAATCCATATTCCCTCACGGCACGTCTGTTTGATTCATTCATTATTTCTCGTAACTTTGCGCCGTCCGAAGATGGATTCGCAATGGCGGATTTAGTGAACGAAGAGATTCAGTGGTTTGCGATGCGCACCACCTACCACAGGGAACTGGAGGCCAAAAGGCTTCTGGACGAACGGAATGTGGAGAATTTCATTCCGATGACGTACCGGAAATCCGCACGCACCGGCAAGAAAAGGCTTGTGCCCGTAATCCACAACCTGATCTTCGTGCGCACCACTCCGTCCCTGATGCAGGAACTCAAAAGTCCCTCCTGCATCCCCCAGCTGCAGTATATGATGGACCGCATCCGGGGCCGCAAGATCATCGTCCCGGAAAACCAGATGCGCCAGTTCATCGCCGTCACCGGCACCTATGACGAGACGCTGCGGTTCTTCGGCCCAACTGAAATCAATTTTACGAAATCGCAGAAGGTCCGCATCACCGGAGGAATATTCGAAGGCTGTGAAGGCAAATTCGTAAAAGTCAAAGGCTCAAGGTCAAGGAAGGTAGTCATAGAGATTCAAGGCGTCGTCTCAGTCGCCCTCGTCTCCGTCCACCCCGACCTCGTCTCCCCCATTCCCTGACCGCCGGACGGTCAATTAACCACAACGATTGCCGTGGAGGAACTGCACGTGAGGACAAGACCGGCCTTCTGGTCACCGGTAAGATAGAGCGTCTTGAGCGAAGACGACGTGCAGTCAAGACGCTCGAGCGCATTGCACGAAGAGATGTCCAGTGTCTCAAGGGAGCAGTTGTCGCACGAAAGGGTCTTCAGATTCGGATTCGGTCCGAGAACCAATGTCTTGAGCGGCGACCTCGACAGGTAAGCGGACTCAAGAGCCGCATTTGCCGACAGGTCCAGGGAACTCAAAGACGTGCCCTGGGCAAACAGCGACCTCAAGGAAGCGCATTTCGCGATGTCCAGAGTTTCAATTGATGAATTGTCGCAGACAAGATCCACAAGGGCGCGGTTGCCCGAGAGGTCCAACTCCTTGATGCCGCGCTGTCCGCAGACACTCAAAGCCTTCAGCGAAGTGAACATCCCGATTCCGTGCAGCGACGCTATTCCTGGATATTCATTCGCGGGGATTGTCATCGACTCGACCGTCTCCGCCTCGCCCAATGACACGGAAGAATCATTGTCGGAATCGTAGTTGTCAAGCAGAAAACGCAGGAACACCTCGTCCCCGATCTTCGGGACATAGACGATTTCCACCGATTCAGGAATATGCCTGTGCTGACCGAGGTTCGTGTTTATGCCGTCTATCTCGTGACCTTCAAGCAGTTCCAGACGCTTTAGCCCCTCGCACATACAATGAAGTTCGGTAATGTTCCGGTTGGCGCTGAGACAGAGTCTGGCTATTCTGTCGCACCCGTCCATGTTCAGAGACTTCAGTTCAGGATTGTAGGCCAGATCGATTGACTGCAGGGAACTCCCCTGGCAATCAAGCACTTCAAGCGATGAAAGCAGATATATCTTGTCCTCTTCGCGCAAGGCGTCACCGGCGTATAGCCGGCGCAGGCTGCGCTTCTGGCGGAACATGGCCTCGACATCCTTGACGCCCGTGCGGGAATCATAATGGAACTCCTCCAGCGAAGGAAACATCGACAGATCGTAGCCCAGATTCGGGCAGCCGGAGATGTCCAGCGAAACAAGGCCCTGAATGAAAGGCAGATCCGGAGACAGAACCTCCGGTTCCAAGCCGATGTTGCCGCCGATGCTGAGCGATGTCAGTTTTCCGGAGCGCGACAAGTCCAGAGAGTCCAGCCTGTTGTTGGACAGGTCGAGGCAGACCAAACCGGGATTGGCACTAAGGTCGACGTCCGAGATGCCCCCGCTTCCGCCATTCTCCCCATAGGACGAACCACGGCAGCGCAGGGTGGCAAGATTCGGAAGATATTCGATGCCCTTCAATGAATATGCGCCGTCGGAGCAGGCGTCAATCACGGTCACACGCGACGCTTCCTCCAGGCTCAGGCTCCCGTCGGAATCCGTGTCATAGACGGAAAGCAGATATTCGGAAACCGCCTTGCTTCCGAAAGGGATCTCCACCTTCATTTCTTCACTGTAGGCCGTACCCTCGCCGTTCACGGCATAGACCCTGAAGTGATATGTCCGGCCCAGTCCAAGACCGCCCACCTCGACTCTGCGGCTGCCATATTCAGAGCCGTCAAGAGTCTTGCCCTCGGACTGGATGGTCGGAGAACCAGTTTCGTTCCAGCACAGGCCGCAGATGACCATCTCGCCGCTGAAGTTGTCCGCTACTGAATATTCACAAACCACAGTGGACAAGTCCTTCAAGGTCAAAGATATGATGCTCGGGGACGGGGTCTGCCTGTCGATTTCCGCCATTTTTGTGGCTGACATCAGAGTGTCGGTGCCGCCGGTGACGAAGGAACGGTACAGGTACCGGACTCCATAGGTCAGGCCGGAGATGCCGGCGGAGAACTCGGATTCCGGAGAAAGTTCAGAATCATAACGGCGCATGTTCTCCTCGCTTGTGCCGAAACAGAATCCGCAGCCGGTGATGTTGTCGCTCCTGGACACCTTGCAGAGAAGCCGGACCTCGGCACCTTCCACCGACATCGACGTGCTGAGAATCTCCGGAGCGGAACAGCCCGAAGGGTCGGGGTCCTTCACGCAGGAAAAGACCGCGACGCATAAAGACATCAGAAGAAGCAGTTCTCTCAAGACCGACATAGTCCGCAAATATAGGAATATCTCGGGAATCCACCGGAATCATTTTGCGGCTAAGTGAAATGAACCGAAATGAACTTGACATAACTTGCCAAAATTAATACCTTCGCTTTTTGAATGAAATCAACACACTGATGAATAATATTGTCCCTGAATTGAAACACTTGCTTGCAGAAGTCGAAAAGCACTACGGCAGAAGGCTTTCCACATCGGCTGACTTCGAAGCGCTTTCAGCCTCGGTCGAGGAGAAATCCGGCGAACTGCTTTCGGCATCCACCCTGAAAAGGCTGTGGGGCTATGTCACCCTGAAGCCGACCCCGAGGATTTCGACCCTCGACATCCTGTCCAGATACATCGGGAAACGGGACTTCAGCGCATTCCGGCAGGACATCCAGAATGACGGACACTCCGACTCGCAGTTCTATTCGGCGGAGAAGGTGTGTTCTTCCGACATGAAGGCCGGAGCGGAAGTCGTCATCGGATGGGCCACGGACCGGCTTGTAACTCTGAAGTACGAAGGAGACGGGACGTACAGGGTAATGAAATCCGAGAACTCGAAACTGGCCGAAGGAGACAGTTTCAAGGCCGAATCCTTTATGGTGGGCTATCCCCTGATCATCTCCAAGATTCTCAGGAACGGCGAATACACGCAATCCTATGTCGCGGGGATGAACGGCGGACTCGACAAGGTGGAGGTCATCGGTCCGGGAGACGGTCAGTAACCGGCGTTCCTGATGTCCTCGGAAACCTCCTCGAAGACTGAATCCACGGCACGGCGCCGGATTCCGGAATTGATGTCAGGAAGCATCAGACAGACAGAAAAGACAATCACTAACGCCGAAACGATGGCGGCGGCTATCGCCAGGCGCACGTTCCTTTCCCTTCCCAGGACTGCGGCCCGCACCTCCGAGACTGAAGAATAGCGGTCCTCCCGCTCCTGCGCGGTGCAGACTGCAGCGATGCGTGGATAAGCGTCCATCACCTGCATAATTCTACCTAATGAATATATGTCCGTTCTGTTGTCGATGTCCTTTCCTGACTTCTGCTCCGGAGAAACGTACTCTTCAGTTCCGGCCGGATTCTTGAAAACGACGTAGTTGTCAGCGTCAGAGAGGCCGAAGTCTATCAGTTTGACATTCTGTCCGTTTCTGGTTATCAAGACATTGGACGGTTTCAGATCGCGATGCATTATCTGCTTGCCGTGCAGATAGCCGAGCGCGTCGCAAAGTTCCAGCACGATCTTGCGCACAGGGAGATCTTTTCCGCCCAGCATCGACGCGAGGCTCTCCCCTTCTATCCATTGCATCACTATGCAGTTGCCGAGTTCCGGCAGCCGGATGAAATCCAGCACTGGACATATGTTCGGATGGTCAAGTCCGCACGCAATCCTGAACTCCTTGCGCAGAAGACCCTCGTAGAAAGGATTCCCGATGTACTCCGGCTTCAGGGATTTCAATGCGACCGCCTCTCCTTCAAGTGTGGAGCGGCTTATTACGGAATAGCCTCCGGCGGACTCACAGACTTTCGTGACAGTCTCGTAAGAGCCGTCCGGCAGGTCCTCGCAGGTCCCGAAAAATGCGGATGTTTCCTCCATCTGATGCAAATGAGATTCAAATAAGGGCGCCCACGGCAAGATATGGGCTTTTCCGAGAAGCAATTTACAAAATAATTGGTAAATTTGTTCATTCACCGAATGATAATTTATGAATATCCGGATTCTGAGACCATCCACCATATTTGTCGCAACGGCATTTCTTGCCGTTGGCTGCTCGATGCATGCAGGCTCCGGCGCGGAAAGGGCGGAATTCGACACGGAGACCGACTGCCTCAACGGCACGGCGATCGTGTCGCTTGACGGAAGGTACGGTCTTGCGGACACTGCCGGAAGGGTGATTCTGCCTCTTGATTACGATGACATCTACTTCCTCACCGATGACATTGCCGTAGCCTTCAACGGGCAGACCTGCTCCTTCTTCGACAGGGACGGCAGAAGAGCCGGCGAGACGTTCATTGACGGCGGAACCACGCCGGAGGAACTTCTGGAAGCATATTCAAAAATAGAGAAATCGCGCCGCGCGCAGTGGGACAGCATTCTGGCCGCCTACGAGGCTCTTAGGAGATACTGCCAGTCCGACAGCGCATCGGCCGGGAATGCGGCCCTGATGGCGGAAGGCATCAGAGCGGCGGTCAGGAAGACGGACGGGCCGATGGAAAAAGACCAGAAAGCCAGGTTCGAATCGGAACGTTCGGCATACAGACATTAGCCCTATGAGAAAGACACTGATTGCCATACTGGCCATTCTTGCCTGCGTTCCGGCACTGGCCCAGAACGCTGCCGACATCAGGAAAGACAATTCCTGCATCTATGCGGAGAGCACGGCTGCCGACGCCGGGACAGCCGACAGCCTGGCACTGGACATCCTGGTCGGGAAACTCGCCCAGAGGACCGACCTGCCATATTCGTCTGAAATCAGGAAGAAAATCATCGCCACCTACCTCGGTGACATCAAAAGGGAATGCGGGATGATTTCCGAGAACGGACGGAAGAAGGCTTCCGTGATGCGGTATATTCATAAAAACGACATCGGACGGATTTTCGAAGGCCGCAGGAGCAAGGTCAAGGAAATGATGGCAATCGCTTCCGGAGCCGAAAAGAAATGCCAGATGGATGTGGCGCTGCGCTACTATTCCTGGGCCGAGACCCTGATGAGAAGCCTGCCGTCCGCCGACGCCGTTGCGATTGCGGAAGCAAAGAGCAGGCGTGAGACCATCCTGAAAGGTCTGGAAGTCGGGTTCGACAAGCAGAACGTCTATGACAGGACCATCGTGGAACTCACGTTCACCTACAACGGCAAGCCGGTCAGGAACATCGACTACAGGTTCTTCGACGGCAAGGCCTGGAGCGGAGTCCTGTCAGCGAAGGACGGCAAGGGGTTCGTCGAGGCCGGTCCCGACTCAAGAATCGACAGATACCGCATAAGATACGAGATCACCCCGGCCCATCTCCAGCACATATTCCGTGAAGTGAGCAGCGTGGAGAAGGCTCTGGCTTACGGCTCTGCCGTAAAGCCTTCCGGCAAGGGCGATACGGCAAAAGGCGCGGTTTCAAAGTCTGGTGCCGGAACAACGGCCCCATCCGAATCCACCGACAGGAAGATAGACCTCTCGGCAGTCAAGAAAAAAGTCCTCGATGTGGTGGCGCAGGAGAAGTTCCAGACCGGACCGGACTCCGCAGGGACAGGCCTCACTCCCGTCATGTTCACTTCGGCCTACGAGGAAGCCGTCACGGAAGTCTGCTCCTGCATCACCGGCAGGTCATACGAGGCAGCCAGGAAGTATTTCACCGAAGAGGGCTACGCGACGTTCAACCGCCTTGTCCGCTACGGCAACGCGAAAGTCCTCAGCCACGATGAAC
>CAVCDF010000092.1:0-18476 GCA_963600795.1 Anaerotignum sp.
GTCTGTTCTATGTGGCGATGACCAGGGCCAAGAAGGCCGTCTGCCTGTCCTTCGCAAAGACAAGGATGCGCAACGGCAAGCACGAGTCCAATTCTCCGAGCCGTTTCATCAAGGAGATCGATTCAGCCTACATTGCGAATCCTTTGCGCCGGGACGGTCGGGACGATGCCTCCGACGATTATGATTCCGGCACCAGGGGCGGATTCGGCTCCTTTGGCTCATTCGGTTCCGGCCGCGTCAGGACTGAACGCAGACAGGCTCCGGCTGCGGTTCATGCACCAAGTCCGGTTCCCGGAACAGGCGCTCTCAGAAACCGTCCTCTGCCTCCGAAAATAGCGGACACGGACTTCGTTCCGGCTCCTATGACCGAATTCAAGGTAGGCCAGAGAATCCAGCACAACAGGTTCGGCTTCGGGAAGATTCTTGAGATTTCCGGCAATGTCCCCGACCTTAAGGCCAGAGTGGCGTTCGACGACTATGGCGAGAAACTGCTTCTGTTGAAATATGCCAAGATGCGGATCGCATAGAAACGTCACCGGAAACGGCCGCGTCAGTCCTGCAGGCGATTCCTACAGGCTGACGGTCACGGCGGAGCCGGTGTAGGCAACCTCGACGCCCTGAGGGTTCTGCGGGAAGGCGAGACCGTTCTCCGGAGTGACAAGCACCACGTTGAACTTCCTGTCCTTCAGCATGCCCGGGAACTCGCCGGAGCGGTCACCGATTGTCAAAGTCCTCGAAGCGTCGTCGTAGGAGAAGGTGATGGTTGAATATGCCCCCTTCTCGTAGTTGTAGTTGACACCCTCGTCTTCATAGAGTGTGAAGGAAGCATCCTTGCCGGCATAGACGTAGAGGTCTATCACATCGGCAGGCTTCTCGTCGGACCACTGGATTTCCGGGCCGAACGGAATGATGGAACCCGCCCTCACATACAAAGGAACATATTCATAAGGAGCGTCCACGGTGAGCGTCTGGCCGCCGGAGATGAACTTGCCGCTGTAGAAGTCGTACCAGCCCTCACATTCCGGGAAATAGACGCTGCGGGAGCGGGCCTTGTATTCAGAGACAGGGCAAGGCATCAGGGCCGGGCCGAACATCCACTGGTCGCTGATGTCCGCCACGTTCCTGTCGGCCGCGAAGTCCATCGGAAGGCCGCGGAGCATCGTGTAGTCCTCGAAATGCACGGCGCCCGTCAGCGAGTAGAGGTAAGGCATCAGGCGGTAGCGCAGCTTCATGTAGTAGAGGATGCTTGAATATGCAGGCGTACCTTCCGGGGCGATGTTCCAGAGTTCCCTTCTCGGCCACTGCCCGTGGGTGCGGAACAGCGGAACGAAAGCTCCGAACTGATGCCAGCGGGTCTGAAGCTCGCGCCACTCCTCAAGGTCAGGGGTCACTTTGCCCGTGGCGTCGAAAGCGCCGGCCGCCGCCATGAACTTGTCCATCACGCTGAAGCCGCCGATGTCCATTCCCCAGAACGGCACGCCGCTCATCGAGAAGTTGAGGCCGGCCGCCATCTGCGCGCGCATATCGTTCCAGCAGGTGCCGATGTCGCCGCTCCAGGTGGCCGTTGAATATCTCTGCAGACCTGCGAATCCGCTTCTTGTGAGCAGGAAGACGCGCTTGTCCGGATCCACGCTCCTCTGGCCGTTGTAGATGGCGTCGGCGTTGACGATCGAGTAGGCGTTCAGATATTCAGTGGAAGGGCCGAGGGCCGTCGGTGTAGTGAGAGCCTTGAGGTAGTCCATAGGCAGGCAGTCGCGCAGGTTAGGCTCGCTGGCGTCCATCCACCAGGCGTCGATCTTCCTGCCGTACTTCGAGTAGAGGCAGTCGTCCATCTGCTGCCAGAACATCTTCCTGCCGCCCTCGGAATAGGCGTCGTAGAACGACTCGACGTGGCCGAGCCAGTCCTTCAGGCTGTCTTTCTCGGCGAGAGGATAGACATAGCCGGAGGCCTTGAGGGCCTTGTAGTTGTCCGTGTTGACGTAGAACTTCGGCCAGACGCTGATCATGTAGCGGGCGTGCATCCCGTGGATGTCGTCCAGCATCTTCTCCGGATCCGGGTAGCGGGTCTCGTCGAAGGTGTGGCTTCCCCACTGGTCGTCCTTCCAGTACTGCCAGTCCTGCACTATGTTGTCCACAGGGATGTTCCTGCGCCTGAGTTCGGCCAGAGTGCCGACGATGTCGTCCTGGGTGCTGTAGCGCTCCCGGCTCTGCCAGAAGCCGAGAACCCATTTCGGCATCACCTGGGCCTTGCCTGTCAGGGTGCGGTAACCGGAGATCACCTCGTCCATATCCTTGCCGGCGATGTAGTAGTAGTCCAGTTCCGGACTCATCTCGGACCAGAAGGAGAAGCGGCTCTGTTCGGCCTCCGTCCTCGGCTCGGCCACGCGCAGTCCGATGTAGGACACGTCTCCGTCAGGCCTCCAGCAGACCTTCAGCGGAGTTTTCTCGCCTGCCTTCAGGCGGGCCGTGAACTTGTAGGAGTTCGGATTCCAGGCCGGTCTCCAGCGCTCGGAGACTACTTCCTTGCCGCCCAGAGTGACGGACTGGAAGCCGGCGTAGTAGAGAATGAAGTGATATTCAGCGTCCTGATGGGCCTCGATGAAGCCTTCGTAGGTGACTTCCGCTCCCTTGAGAGGCAGTTGCGGAAGATTCTTGATAACCCACTCGTTCTCGTAGTAGAGGGAATCCTCCTGCCTGATGACAGGGTCGCCGGAAGCAGGCGTGTAGGTGGCGGTCAGGCCTTCTTCCCTTCCGTCCTTGCCGTAGAGCTTGAACTCCCGGTTCATCTGTCTGTAAGGCTCGGGGTTGCCCCAGCGGCTCAGCGAATAGTTGTCCACAAGGATGCCGTAGTTCCTGCTGCTGAGCACGAACGGGATTGAGACCTTGGTGTTGTACTGGAAGAGTTCCTCGTTACCGCCCTTGTGGTTGAATTCCATCGACTGCTGCTGTCCGAGGCCGTAGAAGGCCTCGTCCTGAGGAGAGTCGAAGGTGAAGAGGGTGGAATATTCATCCCTGCCTTCCACGCTTATCGGCGTGAATGCCATCGTGTTGCCTTGGACAACGGCGTTGCCGTCCTTGTCCTGGAAGCTGACAGCTCCGTCCTTAAGACGGACTGTGGCGGTGACTGCGTCCGTGCGGACGGACACCGTGCTGTCGGTGCTTGACACGGTGAACTTCGGGGCCGCGGTCTGCGGCACGATGACAAGGCTGTTCCTGTCGGCGAACTTCTGCTGTGGAGTGGCGGTGACTCTGATGAGTTTGTCACCCTTGACCTGCAGCCTGACCATAGCCGGGCCGTCGGCGGTTTTTTCAGCGACTTTGACGGTCACTCCGTCGGAGGTCTTCCGCCAACCCTGGCCGGAGCAGCCTGCGGACAGCGCCAGGACTGCGGCCGCCAATAGTAAAGCAAAACTCTGTTTCATCTTGTTATCGGTTAAATTGTAGCAGTTGTCAATAGTGGTCTGTTTTCCTTATGTTCAAATAAAATCCAGGGAAAAAGTTACTTGGAATCGTCCGTGGCGGCTATTAGCCTGCGGATCGGCTTAAAGTTCGGAAAGAACCTTGTGGCGATGACTCTGATGACCGTGTAGGCCGGAATCGCGACCAGCATTCCGGCTATTCCTCCCAGGTGTCCGGCCATCAGCAGCACTATGAATATCTCAAGAGGACTGGACTTGATGCTGGTCGAGTAGATCAGTGGCTGGAACAGGAAATTGTCCACCAGCTGGGTGCAGATGAAGACGGCCACCAGGGTTACGGCCACCATCATGAAGTCCGGAGATACCCCGAGCGCCGCCGTGCTGCTGTACTTCAGCACGATGCCGAGCACTGTTCCGATTGCGCCTCCGATCCACGGACCGACGTAGGGGATTATGTTCAGAAGACCGGTCATGAAGGCGATGCCGACGGCAGGGTAGAATCCGATTCTCGCTATCAGCCAGAGCCCCAGGAAATTGAGCAGCGCCACTCCGAGGACCTCGACCAGAAGTCCTACGAAATAGCGGCTGAGGAGGTGTTCGATGTCTCCGATTGCGCTGATGGCGGTGTCTTCAGCCCGGTCAGGAACCAGCGACCCTACTATCCTGCGGAAAAGGGTTTCGTCTTTAACGAAGAAGAATCCGATGAACATCACGGAGAACAGTCCGATGCCGAACGAGCCGAGAGCAGACGCGACCGAACCTACGACGGATGTGACAGATGAGATGTCGAAGGCGTTCTTTATCCATCCGATGACGGTCTCCTGAATCTTGAAGTCCTGCCCGAGGTCCGGAATTCTGCCGGCCAGCCATGCATTGGCATTGTCAAACCAGGCTGTGATCCCGGTGGCTCCAAGCGAGGTCGACTGGAGATTTGCGCTGATGTTGGAGATGATGCTTGTGAAAACAGGGATGATCTGAGTCGTTATTCCCAGAAATACCGTGAGGATGAGCAGAAGCGTGATTATCGCGGCCAGCCAGGCGGGTATGCTCTTGCCTTTTATCCTGATGTGTTCAATTCCTGTCATTACCGGCCTTCCGACAAGAGATACGACGGCTGCCAGGATGATGTAGACAAGAACGCTCCTGAAATACCAGCAGAAAGCTGCAGCCGCTGCTGCCACGGCTGTCCAGATTATGTAACGGGCAAGTCTGTCCGTGCTTCTTTCTTCGCTCATAAGTCGTTCCCTCAATTGTCTGTCGTCTGCAAATGTAATAAAATACATTCATCAATCGTCAAAAACAGTCAGGATTGTTCTCTCGGATTGCGGTTTTGTCTCAAGTTTCGTATCTTCGCGTTGTCTGAACAAAGCGGTTTGGACAAAAGATGGTTATGGAGAAATATGGTCTTATCGGCGACCCGATCAAAGGGTCCGGGAGTCCGGCGCTTTTTGCGGCGGCCTACAGCGGAAAATATTCATACGACCTTATAGAAGGTGGCGATTTCGAAGCCTCCTTCGGCAGGTTCTTAAATGAATATGCTTCCGTCAATGTCACGTCTCCGTTCAAGGAGCGGGCATATTCAAGAGTTCTGGATCTGGCCCGCAAGGGGGAAGGCGCCGTTTCAGGCCCTGCCGCCCGCATCGGTGCGGCCAATCTTCTTGTCAGGACCGACAAGGGTGTGGAGGCCCACAATTCGGATTTTACAGGAATCGTGACTTCCGTGGTCGAGGCGTATTTCCCCGGCATAGTGGAGGAGTTCATCGGCAATTTCGGCGACAGGTTCTTCGTCAAAATGCATCAGTTTTTCCTGATGACGCTCAGCCGCACTTTTTCGCGCCAGCCTCAGGCGCTGGTTGTGGGCTGCGGGGGAGCGGGCAGGGCCGCCGCAGTCGCCGCGGCCGAACTCGGGTTCGCCACGATGCTGATGAACCGCACCCCGCAGAAGGCTCAGGCCATCGCCGAACAGATGCCGGAATACGGCTTCCTGCCTGACCCGATGTCCGATTTCAAGGAAGCGGTGAAAGAATGCGACCTTGTCATCTACACCCTGCCGGCGGCGTTGCCGGAGATCGGTGAGCTAACCGCTGAGGATTTCGCATATTCCTATACCGAAGAAGGTGTCGGCGGCGGTCAGCCGAAGGTGATCCTCGAGGCCAACTACAAGACACCGTCCTTCGACGGGGCCGCCAGGCAGAAGATCGCCTCAGCCGACGGAATCTACATTCCGGGCACGCGCTGGCTCCTTTACCAGGGTCTTACGGGCTACTCCCTGATGACAGGAGAGCAGCCTGACTTGAAGGCTATGGCCGCCGCCATAGGACTGTAACCCGTTTCCGAACGACAATAACACTATTTCTGACAAATCAGCCACATCTTATGAAAAGAATCATTCTGGCCGCCGCGCTTGCGGGAATCTGCCTTGTCTGCGGCGCACAGGAAAAGGCCGCTTCGGGCGGCAAACTTGAAATCCGTTTCGACACTCCGACATCGCTCGGACTGCGTTCCACCTGGGACGGCGACGGATCGAAACCGTTCTCAGTCAACAAGGCTTCGGAATACGACCATTCCGAGTGGGAGACGAAGTCCATCCCTCTCGGCAACGGCAGCGTCGGAGCCAACGTGATGGGATCGGTGCCCGTTGAGAGGATAACCCTCAATGAAAAGACCCTCTGGTTCGGAGGCCCGGGAACGGCGGGAGGCGCCGCCCATTACTGGGATGCCAACAAGGAGGCCGCACAATACCTTCCTCAGATTCGCAAGGCTCTGGCCGACGGTGATTATGCGACTGCAGAGCAGCTGACGCTCAAGAACTTCAACGGGCTGGTGGGCTACTCCCGGTCGGACGAGAAGGAATTCCGTTTCGGAGGGTTCACCACGGCCGGCGAACTTCAGGTCAGCACGGGCATAGATTCGGCCTCTGTGACCTCTTACCGCAGAATCCTCTCCCTTGACGACGCTGTCGCAAGGGTAACGTTCACCAGCGGCGGGACTAACTATGTCAGGGAATATTTCATCTCCTGCCCTGCCAACGTGATGGTGATCCGCTTCCGGGCCGACAAGCCCGGAAAACAGAACCTGAGACTGAAGTACGCTCCCAACCCGACCGCCGTCGGCAGGACTGTGGCAGAAGGTAAGGACGCGCTGCTGCATTCCGGAAGGCTCGAGAACAACGGGATGGAATATGCCGTCCGCATAAGGATGGCCGTCAAGGGCGGCAGCTTCTCCAACAGAGGCGGCTCGCTTGTGGCCACCGGCGCAGACGAGGTCGTGTTCTACCTCACCGCCGACACTGACTACAAGATGAATTTCTCCCCGGACTGGAATGACCCGAAGGCTTATGTCGGCGTCGATCCGAAAGTCACCACCGGACAGTGGCTCAATTCGGCATTCAGGCAAGGCTACGATGAACTGCTCCGCGAGCATCTGCGCGACTATTCCGCGCTCTTCGGCAGAGTGAAGATTTCCCTGTCGAAGAACGGGGATCCGGTAGATCTGCCGACTCCTGAACGCCTCAGGCGTTACCGTTCCGGGGCATCGGACCCCGGCCTCGAGGCGCTCTACTTCCAGTTCGGACGCTATCTTCTGATCGCGTCTTCGCGTCCGGGCAATCTGCCGGCCAACCTCCAGGGAATATGGAGCAGCGAAATCGACGGCCCCTGGAACGTGGATTACCACAACAACATCAACATTCAGATGAACTACTGGCCGGCCTTCTCCACCAACCTCGTGGAGTGTGCCGGGCCTTACAACGACTATGTCCTTTCGCTCGTGAAACCGGGCGGGAAGGTCGCCCGCTCCTATTTCGGCGCAAGAGGCTGGACTGCATCGATCTCGGGCAATCCGTTCGGATTCGCTTCTCCGATTTCAAACGAGAACGTGTCCTTCAACCTTTGCCCGATGGTGGGGCCGTGGCTTGCCACGCATCTGTGGGACCAGTATGATTTCACCAGGGACACGGCTTTCCTGCGCAACACCGCCTATGAGATTCTCCGCTCCAGCGCCCGTTTTACGGTCGATTACCTGTGGCACAGGCCGGACGGATCGTACACTGCCGCTCCGTCATCTTCTCCTGAACACGGAACGGTGGATGAAGGCACGACTTTTTCGCACGCTGTAGCCCGTGAGATTTTGCTGGACGCCGCGGCAGCGGCGGACGTGCTGGGGTGCGATTCCGAGGAGAGGGAGCAGTGGCTGTCAGTCCTGGAGAAGATCCCTCCGTACAAGATCGGACGGTTCGGCCAGCTGATGGAGTGGTCTCGCGACATCGACGACCCTGAAGACCATCACAGGCACGTGAACCATCTGTTCGGGCTTCATCCGGGACGCACTCTGTCTCCCGTCACCACTCCGGAACTGGCGGAGGCCGCCCGCGTGACGCTCAACCACCGTGGAGACGGTGCGACGGGCTGGAGCATGGGCTGGAAACTGAACCAGTGGGCCAGACTTCACGACGGAAACAGGGCCTACACCCTTTTCAGAAACCTCATTTCCGAAGGGACTCTCGACAATCTCTGGGACACTCATCCGCCGTTCCAGATTGACGGAAACTTCGGCGGCACCGCCGGAGTTTCGGAGATGCTTCTGCAGAGCCACATGGGCTTCATACATCTGCTTCCGGCCCTTCCGGACGCCTGGGCCGACGGGTATGTCTCCGGCCTGCTTGCAAGGGGCGGTTTCGCCGTTGACATCGAATGGGCCGGCGGCGTGCTGAAGGAGGCTACGGTTCACTCACGGCGCGGCGGTGAGTGTACGGTACGCTACGGCGAAAAGACCAGGACCTTCAGCACGAGGCCCGGCGGAGTCTACACCGTAAAATTCTAGAGATTATTTCGTTCTTCCGACCAGACGGTCGGCGAAGCTGCGCAGGAGTTCGAGACGTTCTCCTGCGCAGATTTCTTCTGCACAGGCCAGAGCCTTCCCGGTCAGGGCCACGATGGTTTCCCGGGCATCGTCGCCGACGCTGAGGACATTGTAGAACTTCTTCACACCGTCAATCTTGCGCGCTTTCTCCTCATCGGACACCGCCTTTACGGAAAGCGCATCGGCCAGACCCTTTCTCTGAGCGTCGTCGGCTTTCTCGAACGCGCGGACCGTCAGCCAGCTCTTCTTCTCGTTGAGGATGTCCCCGCCGATAGGCTTGCCGAACACTTTCTCGTCACCGAAGGCGTCGAGGTAGTCGTCCGCGACCTGGAAAGCCAGGCCGAGGTTGTAACCGTAACCGTAAAGCAGGCTGCAGTCCTTCTCCGGAGCGCCGGCCACGAGGGCTCCCATTTTGGCGGCGCAGGCGATCAGCACGCCGGTCTTGAGGCCTATCATATTCATATAGTCCTCCATCGGGACTGTGGTCTCCTTCTCGAAGTCCATGTCATACTGCTGTCCTTCGCAGACTTGCGCGGCCGTCCTTGAGAACAGGTTCAGCGCCGCCCCCACGACCTCGCGCGGAGCCTTGCAGATGCGCGAATAACTGTCTATGCACATCACGTCTCCGGACAGGATGGCGGCGTCCTGGTTCCATCTTTTCCAGACGGTGTCCACCCCTCTTCTTAGAGGGGAGCGGTCCATTATGTCGTCGTGGATGAGGGTGAAGCTGTGGAACACCTCAAGACCTGCGGCCGGTTCGAGAATCTCCGGACCGAGGGAGTCCCTGTAGAGTGAATATGTCAGCAGACACAACGTAGGGCGGAGACGCTTGCCTCCGATCGCAATCATATATCTCAGCGGGTCGTAGAGACCTGACGGTTCTTCCGGAAACTTTATGTCCTTGAACAGGCTTCTGACGGCCTCATCGATGGTTTTCTGGTTCAGCATAGCTTGTCTGTCTCCTGTAAGTCTTTGTTTTGTAGGGTGATTTCTTGTCCTGTCATTCCTGTCTTGCTGTCCTGACGGATTCTTTGCCCGGCAAAGATAGATAATTTTCGGCGCAAAACGTGGGTTGTCAGCCGGATTCGCTATCTTTGCCGTTGATTTTCATTATGACAGGAGAAGCGACAGTAGTAAAGAACGCGGGAAGCCATTTCCTGCTCTCGAGGTTGCCCGAGTGGCAGCCTTTTCCGGCCGTGCTCAAGGGCAAGGTCCGCCTTTCGGGCAGCGAGGCAACGAATCCGGTGGCCGTCGGAGACAAAGTGGCCTACGAATACGTTCAGGAACCGTCCTTGACGCATCCTGCGGCGATCGTCGAGGTCCTCGACCGCAGGAACTACCTGATCAGACGCTCAACTAACCTTTCCAGACAGTCGCACGTCATCGCCGCGAATCTGGACAGGGCGTTTCTTGTCGTGACTCTGTTCTTTCCGGAAATCAAGCTGCCTTTCCTCGACAGGCTGCTGGTCACCTGCGAGGTCTACGGCATCCCCGCGACCATAGTCCTCAACAAGGTGGACATATTCAGAAAGGAGTTCCCGGAGCAGCTGGCCGACTTCCGCCGCATCTATGAAAGCGCCGGCTATCCGGTCATCGAGACTTCCGCGCTGACCGGCGAGGGAATTGATGCGCTGAAGGCTTCGGTCGGCAGCCGCGAAGACGGCCGCATCTGCCTCTTCTCCGGAGAATCCGGAGTCGGGAAGTCTTCGATAATCAAGGCTCTGGACCCTTCCCTGAACCCGAAGGTCGGGGACATCTCCCTCGCGCATCTTCAAGGAAGGCACACGACATCGCTTTACGAGATGTATCCTCTTTCTTCCGGCGGATTCATGATCGACTCGCCGGGTCTGCGAGGTTTCGGTCTCGTGGCTCTTGAAAAGGAGGAAATCGCGCTTTATTTCCCTGAGATGCTCAAGGTCTCCGCAGGCTGCAGGTTCACTCCCTGCACCCACACCCACGAACCGGGTTGCGCGGTAAAACAAGCCGTCGAGGACGGCCTGATCTCACGCGAGCGTTACAGCTCCTATCTCGGAATGCTTGAAGACGACCGGAAATTCAGATAGCTCCGGCTCCGGTCGGAGTGCCGGTTCACCTGCCGGTCTTCCTTTGTCTCACCGCTTCGAACACCAGAATCGCCGATGACACGGAAACGTTCAGCGAATCCAGCCGGCCGAGCATCGGGATGCGTATGTGCGCGTCCGCCGCTTCCCTCCAGATGTCCGTCAGCCCTGTGGATTCGGTTCCCATCACTATCGCCGTCGGCCCTGTCATATCCCTGTCGTAATAGAGGGACGAGTCCTGAAGCTGCGCGGTGAGTATCTGAATATGCTTGCTCCGCAGCCAGGCTATGGTGTCTTCGGAAGATGCCGCGGCCACCTGGCGGGAGAACACGGCTCCGATGCTGGCCCGGATCAGATTGGGATTGTAGATGTCGGTCAGAGGGTCGCAGATGATGACTGCATCGGCCCCGGCAGCGTCTGCGCTGCGCAGCACCGCGCCCAGATTGCCGGGCTTCTCCACTCCTTCCAGCACGATCACCAGCGGATTCTCGCTCAGGCTGATGCCGTCGAGCGTTCTCTGCACGGACTCCACTTCGGCGATGATTCCTTCTGTGCCTTCCCTGTAGGCTATCTTGCCGTAAAGTTCGTAAGGCACCTGGACCACTCCGACCTTCGGGTTAAGCTTCTCGGCTTTTCCCAGCAGACCGTTCAGTTCATTTTCCGTCAGGATTTCGCCGCAGATGAACAGGGTTCTCGGAACGAACCCGGCGTCGAGGCAGTGACCGAGTTCCCTGCGGCCTTCAACCACGAAAAGCCCCGCCGCTTTCCTCGCGCGGGACTTTTCCTGGAGAGCCAGCAGCTCCTTGATCTTCTGGTTCTGGGCCGAAGTGATGTTCTCTATCCTCATCTATTCGTTCTCGGCGGTCTTGTCGCTCTTTACGATCTTCTCAGGACGCATCTGCGGGAAGAAGAGGACATCCTGAATGGTGGTCTGGCCGGTCATGAACATGGTCAGACGGTCGATGCCCATTCCAAGACCCGATGTCGGAGGCATTCCGTACTCGAGGGCGCGCACGAAGTCGTAGTCGATGAACATGGCCTCGTCGTCGCCGTGGCTCTTGAGGGCGGCCTGCTCCTCGAACCTCTCCAGCTGGTCGATCGGGTCGTTCAACTCTGAATATGCGTTCGCCAGTTCCTTACCGCAGACGAACAGCTCGAAGCGTTCTGTGAGGGTAGGGTCCTCGCGGTGTCTCTTGGTGAGAGGGGACATCTCGACAGGGTAGTCGATCACGAACGTAGGCTCGATGAGATGCTCCTCGCAGTAGGCTCCGAAGATGGCGTCGATCAGTTTGCCGACACCCATAGAAGGCTCGTACTCGACGTCAAGCTTTTTGCAGGTCTCGCGGAGTTCGTCCACTCCCATGCCCTTGACGTCCACGCCGGCGTATTCCTTGATGGCCTGGAGGATCGGAAGCCTGCGGTAGCCGGCCTTGAAGTCGATCTCGTTCTCGCCGATCTTGACGACTGTGGTGCCGTGCAGCTTGAGGGCGATCTTCTCGAGCATCTTCTCAACGAAGTCCATCATCCAGATGTAGTCCTTGTAGGCCACGTAAATCTCCATACAGGTGAATTCAGGGTTGTGGGTCTTGTCCATACCCTCGTTGCGGAAGTCCTTGGCGAACTCGTAGACTCCGTTGTAGCCGCCCACGATCAGTCTCTTGAGGTACAGCTCGTTGGCGATGCGCATATAGAGGTCGATGTCAAGGGCGTTGTGGTGCGTGATGAAAGGCCTTGCGGTCGCTCCTCCCGGGATTGACTGAAGGATAGGGGTTTCGACTTCGAGGCAGCCCGCATTGTTGAAATATTCCCTCATCGTGGCGATGATCTGCGCCCTCTTGACGAACACGTCGCGCACCTGCGGGTTCACAATCAGGTCGACGTACCTCTGGCGGTAGCGGAGTTCAGGGTCGGAGAAAGCGTCGAAGACCTTGCCGTCCTGTTCCTTGACGATAGGGAGGACGCGCAGCGACTTGCTGAGGACTGTGAGTTCCTTGGCGTGGACGCTGAGCTGACCGGTCTGGGTGATGAAGGCGAAGCCCTTGATGCCGATGATGTCACCGATGTCCAGAAGCTTCTTCCAGACTGTGTTGTACATCGTCTTGTCCTCGCCCGGGCAGATTTCGTCCCTCTTGACGTAGATCTGGATCCTGCCCGTCGAGTCCTGAAGCTCGCCGAACGATGCGGCTCCCATAATTCTGCGGGACATCAGACGGCCGGCGATGCAGACCTCCTGGAAGTTGCCCTTCTCCGGATCGAAGTCCGCCTCGATCTCCTTGGCGGTCGCGTTGACCGGGTACAGAGGTGCCGGATAAGGATTGATGCCCAGTTCCCTTAACTTTGCAAGAGACTCCCTTCTGATTCTCTCCTGCTCACTGAGTTCGATGTTTGCCATATTCTTTATGAATTTATATTCAACACAAAAGGTCGCGCTCGACGACCTGAATATGCAAAAATACTACTTTTAATTCACATTCTGAAATTAAATGCGTACCTTTGTCTATTATGGGAAAAGAGCGCAAATGGATTCTTAAGGAACCGGCCGATCCGGAGAAGGTGGGAAGGCTTTCCGCCGAACTCGGCATCGACAGGGTGCTTGCCGACCTTCTTGTCAAGAGGGGAGTCGAGACATTCGAGCAGGCGCGCTCCTTCTTTCGCCCGAGCCTCAACGACCTGCACGACCCTTTCCTTATGAAGGATATGGACGTCGCCGTGGACAGGGTCCGCAAAGCCATCACCTCGGAAGAGAAGATTCTGGTTTACGGGGACTACGACGTTGACGGCACGACAGCCGTCTCGCTGGTATATTCCTTCCTCCGCAGATATTCTTCAAAGGTCGATTTCTACATCCCTGACCGCTATGACGAAGGCTACGGCGTGTCCTACAAGGGCATCGACTGGGCGAGCGACAACGGGTTCGGACTCATCATAACCCTGGACTGCGGCATCAAGGCCAACGAGAAGGTTGAATATGCTTCCGCCAAGGGCATCGATGTGATCATCTGTGACCACCACCTTCCGGAGGAGACGCTTCCGGCAGCTGTGGCCGTCCTCGACCCTAAAAGGGAGGACGACACCTATCCTTTCGACGATTTGAGCGGCTGCGGAGTCGGCTTCAAGCTTGTGCAGGCATATTCGCAGAAGTTCGGGATTCCGTTCGAGACCCTGATCCCGCTGCTCGACCTGCTGGTCGTGAGCATTTCCGCCGACCTGGTGACTATGGTGGGGGAGAACAGGGTGCTGGCGCATTACGGCCTCAAGCAACTGAACGAGAACCCTCGCAAGGGACTGCACGCGATGGCGACCCTTTCCAAGCTGGAACCAGGACATCTTACGATTGACGACATCGTGTTCAAGATCGGCCCGAGAATCAATGCCGCCGGCAGGATGGAGACCGGCCGGCTGGCCGTGGAACTTCTGACAGCTTCCGACGACCACACGGCCAATCTGATCGGAGAGAAGATCAACAACAACAACAACGAACGCAAGAGCATCGACAGGGAAATAACTCAGGACGCTCTTGAAATGGTTCGCAACGGTACCGCTCTTTCCACGGGCGCTGCCACGATAGTTTACAACCCGACCTGGAACAAGGGCGTCGTGGGGATTGTGGCTTCGCGCCTTGTCGAAGCCTTCTACAAGCCGACGATAGTGCTGACGAAGTCCAACGGCTTCATCACAGGTTCCGCGCGCAGCGTGGCCGGCTTCGACCTCTACGAGGCCATCGAGGAATGTGCCGACCTGCTGGAGAACTTCGGCGGCCACGTCTATGCGGCCGGCCTGACCCTCAAGGAATCCAATCTGAAGGAGTTCGTGGCGAGGATCGACAAGTTCATAGCAGGCAGAATAACCGAGGAGATGCTGACTCCGATGACCGACATCGACGCGAAGCTGGAGTTCAGCCAGATCACTCCGAAATTCTTCCGGCTGCTGAAGCAGTTCCAGCCTTTCGGCCCCGGCAACGGCAATCCGGTGTTCCTGACGGAGAATGTTTCCGACGGAGGCAACGGACGCAAGGTAGGAGCCGGCGGCGTGCATATGAAGCTTGACCTGATTGACGAGAAGCAGCCGTTCCACCAGATTCCTGCCATAGCCTTCAACATGTCCGAGTTCTACGACTACATCAAGGCGGGCAATCCGTTCGACATCTGCTATTCCATAGTGGAGAACTACTATCGCGGCAACACCACCCTTCAGCTCCGCATCAAGGACATCAAGGAGCGCGAGGAGTTTATCTGACGAATATGAGACATCTGTTACTTTCGCTGGCAGTCCTTCTGACCGTGCCGGCATTCGTTTCCGAAGCGCAGGTCAAGGACAGTCCCTACTATGTCGCCGCCTATGTGTGGCCGTCCTGCCACGACGACCCGCGCGGCCGGGAAGTGTTCTGGCCGGAGGGCGCAGGGGAGTGGGAGGTCATAAGGAAAGGAACTCCGCGCTTTCCGGGGCACTACCAGCCGAAACAGCCTCTGTGGGGCTATGAGATGGACGATGACCCTAAGGTTATGGAGCGCTGGATCGATGCCGCCACCGACCACGGTGTGAACACGTTCATCTTCGACTGGTACTGGTTCGACGGCGGCCCTTTCCTCGAAGGCTGTCTTGACGACGGTTTCCTGAAGGCTCCCAACAGCGGAAAGATGAACTTCTACCTGATGTGGGCGAACCACGATGTCAAACGGAACTACTGGAACGTCCACCGCTGCCCGGACGACGATTCCGTTCTCTGGAAGGGAGCGACCGATGAGAAGAACTTCAGAATCATCGTGGAAAGGGTGATAAGAAAGTATTTCAAATGCCCGAACTACCTGAAGATCGACGGGTGCCCGGTGTTCTCCATCTACAAGTTCGAGAATCTCCTTGCCACGTTCGGCGGCAGCCGCGAGAAGACGAAGGAGGGGCTTGAATATTTCCGTTCCGAGGTGCGCAAGGCCGGTTTCCCCGACCTGCATCTTCAGATCATCCATTTCGGCCCGTACGGCGAGGACATTCGGAAGACTCTTGAATATTTCGGCGTGAACAGCGTCACCACCTACAACTGGGGCGGCCCGCACAGGGAGGACTATCTGGACTGGGGCAACACCGGAATGACCCGCCTTCAGACCTGGAGCGGTTCGCCGGTCCCTTTCTTCCCGAACGTTTCGATAGGCTGGGACAACACGCCGCGCTTCCCGAAAGTCGGCCGCGAGGACGTCATCCATTACAACAACACTCCGGAGAGTTTCGCGACCTATCTTCAGGCCGCCAAGGAATATCTCGATGCGCACCCGGCCCAACCGAAGGTGATCACCGTCTTCGCCTGGAACGAATGGATCGAGAGCGGCTATCTTCTTCCTGACCGCAAATACGGCTTCGGTTATCTCGAGGCCGTCCGTTCTGTCCTCGAAGGAAAGTACGGACGGTATAAGAAGTGATCATTCCGCTTCAAGAAGGAAGATTCCGCTGTCGTAAACCTTCTTGAAAGGAGGGTTCACGCCTTTGTTCATCAGCATCGAACCCGGAAGCGCCTTGCCGGAGAACCAGCAGGAGGACTTCTCCACATTCAGTTCCGTGATCCGGTAGGACCTGCCTGAGTCCAGCCCGGCAAGATGGATCTGCGCGTTCGTGTAGCGGTTGTCGTAGGAAGTGCGGTAGATGAAAAGCACGGCCCTGGCCTTGTCCTGCGACACGTAGAGGATTCCGAACTCGCCGCCGGCGTCGTAAGGAGAACCGAGACGGTAGAGGTCTCCGTCCATTATTATGTCCCTGTAACCCTTGTAGTTCTCTATGGCCTTCCTTGCGAAAGCCTTCTCCTCGTCCGACATCGTCTTTGGCTGGAGTTCCATCCCGAAACGTCCGCAGGAAGCGATGTCGAAGCGGAACTTCATCGGGGTGATGTTGCCTGTCTGGTGGTTAGGGACGGCCGACACGTGGGATCCCATTATGCAGGCCGGGTAGAACAGGCTGAATCCGTACTGTATCTGAGCCCTGACGAGAGCCTCCGTGTTGTCGCTCGTCCAGACTTCGTCGAAGTACTTCTGGTTGCCGTACTCGACACGTCCTCCGCCGGAAGCGCAAGCCTGGATCAGCACGTCCGGGTATTTCGCGCGGATGCGCTCCATCACCGAGTAGAATCCTTCTATGTACTTCACCCAGAACATAGTCTGCTCATCGTCCGGAAGATAGTCGGAGCCTACACTCTCCACGATGCGGTTAGCGTCCCATTTGATGTAGTCGATGTTGTCCGAGAGTCCCATCACTCCGTCGAAAGAGTCGAACACGAAATCCTGCACTTCCGGATTGGAGAGGTCAAGAAGGTACTGGTCGCGCTTGAGCGGAGCCTGGTGGACTTTGTCTGTGACTATCCAGCCGGGATGCTTCTCGAACAGTTCACTTTTCGGATTGACCATCTCGGGCTCGAGCCAGAGGCCGAACTTGAGGCCTTTGTCGTGGGCGTAGGAAGCCACGTAGGCGATTCCCTCAGGGATTTTCTCTCTGTTCTCCTGCCAGTCGCCGAGGCCGGCGGAGGCGTTGTTGCGTGGATATTTCCGTCCGAACCAGCCGTCGTCCAGCACAAACATCTCAAGTCCCAGAGAAGCCGCGTCGTCGATCATGTCGGTGAGGGTCTTCGTGTCGTAGTCGAAATACGCCCCCTCCCAGCTGTTCAGAAGGGTCGGACACATCCGTGCGCCGTTGTGCAGCCTGCAGTCTCTCGCCCATCTGTGAATATTCCTGCTCGCCTGTCCGGCTCCTTCTCCGCTCCAGGTCCAGACCATGTCGGGAGTGGTGAGAGATTCCCCCTTCTCCAGCCTGTACTCTCCGGCATAAGGATTCACACCTGCGAGGATGTTCAGGACATTGAACTCGGTCACCTCGAAATTGAGCTTGAAGTTGCCGCTCCAGGCCAGCGCGCCGGCGATCACCTCGCCGGAAGTCTCGCTGAACGAATCCGTGTCGAGGCTGAGCATGAACACCGGGCTTTCCGAATGGGTCGTGCAGATGCCCTTGCGGGACTCTATGCTTTTTGTTCCGTGGTCAAGAAGCGTGTGTTCCACCCTGTCCTCGTGGCCCCAGGAGCCGTAGAGGTGTGTCAGCAGGTACTTCCCGGCCATCACCGGCAGGGCTGACGAGTAGCAGTTGCGCAGAGTCACGGCCCCTTTCCCTTCATTCCTGATGACGGAGTGTGCGAGAATCACGTCCTGCTTCCTGTAGGCCGTGTAGACAAGGTCGACCTGCGTGCCTTCAGCCTCGTCCTTCAGACTGATTGTGGTCTGCTCGGCATTGTCGGACAGCGTCCTGGTCCTGTGGCCGGAATACCTGAGTTCCGTGTTGAGGTCGCCGTTGGACTGCGTCACAGCCAGCGCCGGCTCGTTGAACCCTTTCCCGCCCTGGGTAGGATAGGTCTCGTATGGAGTGCCGTGACCGCCGGAGAAGCCGCTCTTGAAGCCGGCCAGGGCTGAAGCGTCCTCGATGGCTCCGCCGAAATGCAGGGTGTTGAGCCTTCCGTCCTTGTCGGACCGGATGACAAGGGAAACGTTGTCGGTGCGGATGTTTATGATTGCCTTCCTGTCCTTGGCGTCAGTCTGGACGGCATTGGCCTGGACAATCACGGCCAGTGCCATTGCGAAGATAGGTAATTTTCTCATAATCAGTATATTGTTTGAAATCAGACGGCTATGGGTTCTTCTAAGTTCAGCGAACTTCTTACAAAAATAAGAAATTATTTTTATCTTCGCGGCCGGTTAGTCAGTAATGGATATGGAAAAACAGCGGATGTCGGCCGGGAATTGGCTGTCGCTCATCGGGTTGGCTTGCGCAGCCTTCATTTTCAACACTTCGGAGTTCGTGCCGATCGGACTTCTTAGCGACATAGCGGCCGACTTCGGACGCACCGAAGCCCAGACCGGAATGCTGATTTCCGTCTATGCCTGGATGGTGATGCTGATGTCGCTTCCGCTGACAATGCTGTTCTCAAGGACGGAACTGCGCAGGCTCCTGCTTTCGGTCATAGCGTTCTTCGCTCTGTTCCAGTTTGCTTCGTTTCTGTCCGCATCGTACGGTATGCTGATGTGCGCCCGCATCGGAGTCGCCTGCACACACGCCGTCTTCTGGTCCATAATCCCGACGATAGCGGTCCGCTCGGTCCCGGACAGGTACAAGG
>CAVCDF010000093.1:0-14960 GCA_963600795.1 Anaerotignum sp.
TATTTTGAATTGTTAAACTTTATAAAACCGTCCGGATTTTTACCGGACACTAATGCGGCTTTGACCCTATTTTATTTTGCTTTTTATTCGATTAATACCTAAATTAGCGGGTCGCTTGCAAAACGACACGAACTTATCAGTTTAACACATAAAAACACAACACTGAAATGAGCAAAGACATCTCAAGACGCTCTTTCCTGAAGACAGGAACTGCCGTGGCCGCAGGTCTTGCGGTCGCGCCGAACATCATCATCGCAGGAGAAAAGACTCCTAAGAAGGAGAAGAAAAAGAAGGTCGCTCCGAGCGACAAGCTCAACATCCTCGGCGTGGGCATCGGAGGCCGCGGAGCTTCCGACCTTTCCGAGATGGAGACCGAAAACATCATCGGACTCTGCGACGTTGACTGGAAGTACGCCGACCACGTCTTCAACAAGTATCCTCAGGCCAAGAAGTACAACGACTACCGCGTGATGTTCGACGAGATGCTCGACCAGGCCGACGCAGTGATGGTCGCCACCGCAGACCACACCCACGCCATCATAGCCGCCCAGGCTATGGCCGCCGGGAAGCACGTCTATGTCGAGAAGCCTCTGACCCTCACAGTCTATGAGGCAAGGCTCCTCACCAAGCTCGCCGCCAAGATGCGCGTCGCAACTCAGATGGGCAACCAGGGAGCTTCAAGCCCGGGAACGAGAAAAGCCATCGAGTGGCTCTGGAACGGAGAAATCGGAGAAGTGAAGAGAGTAGACTGCTTCACCGACCGTCCTATCTGGCCTCAGGGACTCAACAGGCCTACGGAAGTGCAGCCTGTCCCGAGCACCCTCAACTGGGAATCATTCATCGGACCTGCCCCTATGCGTCCATACAACTCTATCTACACTCCGTGGAACTTCCGCGGCTGGTGGGATTTCGGTACGGGTGCGATGGGCGATATGGCCTGCCACATAATGCACGTTCCGTTCAAGGGTCTCAAGCTCGGTTATCCGACACAGGTGGAGGCCAGCTCCACGAATGTGCTGACAGACTGCTGCCCGAGCGCCGAGATGATTCACCTGAAATACCCTGCAAGGGACAATATGTCCAAGCTCGCCCTTCCTGAGGTTGACATCCGCTGGTACGACGGCGGTTTCAAACCGGAGAGGCCGGAAGGACTTCCTGCAGGATTCGACCTCAACATCAACGGCGGATGCAGCATCTTCTACGGCACCAAGGACATAATGATCGCCGGCTGCTACGGCGACGATCCTGTCCTCGTCTCCGGAAGGAAGCCTGAGGTTCCTCACCTCCTTCGCGAAGTCACCGTATCACACCAGCAGGACTGGATCCGCGCCTGCAAGGAGGACCCTGACTCAAGAGTGCCTGCGATGTCAGACTTCAGCGAGGCCGGTCCGTTCGTCGAGATGGTTGACCTCGGCGTTGCAGCCGTCAGGCTTCAGGCTCTCAACCAGGTTCTTGACTGGGACGGAGAGAAGATGGAATTCACCAACATTCCGGAAGACGCCACCATCAAGATTCTCGAAAAGGACGCTTTCTCGATCCACGACGGACACCCTACCTTCGAGAACAAGTACACAGAGCCGGTCAACGCGCGCCAGTTCGCCGCGAACCTGATCAAGCGTCAGTACCAGAACGGCTACGCTCTTCCTGAGATGCCGGAATAATCAACAACCAATGAATATTCAATCAAAAAAAAAGACAAAATGAAAAAGATAACTTATGCAGCTGCAGCTGCGCTTATGGCAATGTCAGCGGTATCCTGCGGCAACGGAAACAAGAAGGCCGCCGCACCTGCGGAAATCCAGTGGACCGGCACGGAGACTGTCGAGACCAAGGTGGCAAAGGAAGGAGTTCCTGAATATATCAACGTTGAAAAGCCTCAGGTTGACCTCGCGTCGCTTCCTCAGGACAAGGACGGATACTATGTGATCTTCGACGGCGAGACTTTCAACGGCTGGCGCGGCTACGGCAAGGACAATGTCCCTTCACGCTGGACCATTGAGGACGGATGCATCAAGTTCACCGGCACGGGTACAGGCGAAGGCCAGACCGGCGAAGGCGGAGACATCATCTTCGCGCACAAGTTCAAGAACTTCCAGTTCGAGTGCGAATGGAAGATTTCGAAGGGCGGCAACTCCGGCATCCTCTACCTCGCACAGGAAATCAAGGAAGTGAAGGAGGACGGCACAACGAACTGGGCTCCTATCTACGTTTCCGCTCCTGAATACCAGGTACTCGACAATGCCAACCATCCTGACGCCCTCCTCGGTGTCGACGGCAACCGCCAGTCAGCTTCCCTCTACGACATGATTCCTGCCAAGCCGCAGAACCAGAATCCTTTCGGAGAGTGGAACAAGGCCAAGATAATGGTTTACAAGGGAACTGTAGTACACGGACAGAACGATGCCAACGTCGTTGAGTATCATCTGTGGACACAGCAGTGGACCGACATGCTCCAGGCTTCCAAGTTCTCACAGGAGAAATGGCCTATCGCTTTCGAACTCCTCAACAACTGCGGCGGCGAGAACCACGAAGGCTACATCGGATTCCAGGATCACGGAGACGATGTCTGGTACCGCAACATCCGCGTAAAAGTGCTTGACTAAGCGATGAAAGCGACTTATGTTCTGATGGCTTCCCTGCTTCTCGCCGGCGCTGTTTCCTGCGGGACAGGGAAGCCTGTTGAAAATCCTGTGAAGAAAGACATCAGCGTCCAGCTTTACAGCATAAGGGACGTCATAGGCAATCCCGAAAAGTACGCGGAGAACCACGAGGAAGCGTTGAAGGCTCTCGCCGAGATGGGTTACACTTCCGTCGAGGCCGCCTGCTATTCCGACGGCAAACTCTACGGAGTCGACCCGGAGACCTACAAGGCGGACCTTGAGGCCGCAGGCCTGAAGTCATTCTCGACACACATCGGCCACAATCTTTCAGCCGAGGAACTTGCCGGCGGCGACTTCACCGAATCGATGAAGTGGTGGGACCAGGCCATTGCCGCCCACAAGGCAGCAGGCTGCGAGTACATCGTCTGCCCGGGATTCTCAGTTCCGGAGACGCTCTCAGGTCTCAAGACTTACTGCGACTACTTCAACGCCATCGGTGCGAAATGCAAGGAGAACGGAATCAAGTTCGGCTACCACAACCATTCGCACGAATTCAAGAAGGTCGAAGACCAGGTGATCTACGACTATATGCTCGAGAACACCGATCCTGAACTTGTATTCTTCGAGATGGACGTTTACTGGGCCGTCAGAGGTCAGGTTTCACCTGTCGAGTACTTCAAGAAGTACCCGGGCCGATTCACCCTTCTCCACATCAAGGACCATCGTGAACTCGGAGAAAGCGGAATGGTCGGCTTCGACGCGATCTTCAAGAACACCGGCATCGCCGGTGTCAAGGGCATCGTCGTCGAGATCGAGGCCTTCACGAACGGTGACTGGAAGGAGAGCATGAAGATGTGCGCCGACTATCTTCTCAAATCCGATTTCGTGCCTGCTTCCTATGCGGAGTAGATGATTTACGAATATGTTTGAAAGGCGGCCGGTTTCAGCCGCCTTTTTTCGTCTACGGCCCGCTCCTGTACCATAATATTCGATTTTTCATTATATTTGAAAAATTTTATCGCAAAAAATCATCACATAAGCCATAAAGCTATGGACAGAATATTTCTTAAAGATATCACCCTCGACGGAAGGCAGGTGGACATCACCGTAGCCGATGGAATCATAGCCCGGATAGAGCCGCACTCCGACTCCAGACCCAAGCCTGCTTCTGGAGTGGAGACAATGGACTGCAAGGGAAAGGTGGCCGTCCCTGGATTCATCAATATGCACACCCACGCGGCGATGTCGCTGATGAGAGGAATCGGCGAGGACATGAACCTGCAGAAATGGCTCGATGACATCTGGGCCGTGGAATCCAGGCTTGACGCGCCGTTCATCTACTGGGGCACCAAGGCGGCCGCGCTGGAAATGATCAAGACCGGAACGACGATGTTCAACGACCAGTACTGGTTCTCCCCCACAGCCAGGATAGCCGCGTCAGAAATGGGAATCAGGAGCGCTGTGTCCTATGTTTTCCTTGACAGGTTCGACCAGGAGGAGGCGGCGCGGGAGAAGGAGCAGTGCATCCAGATGCACGAGACCGTGCCGGGATGGAACCCTGGGGCGATCTTCACCGTCGGCCTGCATTCGATCTACACGGTCAGCGAAGAAACGATACTCTGGGGCACTGAATATGCCCGCAAGAACAATCTGAAGATCCACATCCACCTTGCGGAATCCGAGCGCGAGGACCTGGACTGCAAGGCGGCACACGGCGGCCTGTCTCCGGTCGAATATCTTGACAGGCTCGGAGTTCTGGGACCCGATGTGATCGCGGCGCATTCGCTCTGGCTTTCGGACCGTGACATCGAGATACTCGGAGAACGCCACGTCAACTGCGTCCACAACATCAACTCAAACACTAAACTGGCTTCCGGCTACAAGTTCAAGTGGAAGGAACTGAGAGATGCCGGAGCAAACGTCTGCCTCGGCACCGACGGATGCGCCTCATCGAACAATCTTGACATGCTGGAGGCGATGAAGACAACCGCCATATTCCAGAAAGCCTGGAGGAAGGACCCTTCCGCGCTGCCTCTGAACGAGCTGCTCGAGATGGCCACCGTCAACGGAGCCAAGGCATTCGGTCTCAAGACAGGCAGGATAGAAGAAGGCTATGAGGCTGACATACAGATAGTCGACACGGACAACACCTTCTTCCTCTCCCCCGGCCCGTTCCTTGCCAACTTCATCTATTCCGCCCACAGCGACTGCATCTCTTCGCTGATAGCCGGCGGAAAGTTCGTGATGCGCAACCGCAACGTCTACGGAGAGAAGATCATTCTCCAGGGAGCGCGCACGGTCCTGAACGAAATCAAATAACCAACCGCATACGAAATATGGATCCCAGAGCAGAAAAAATCTATGGAGCGGCCGACTTTTTGAAACGGCAGCTCGGCGACCTCAAGCCTGAGGTCGGCATCGTGCTTGGAAGCGGACTCGGCAAACTCGCCGAAAGCATCCTCGACCCGATAACAATCCCTTACCGGACGATTCCGGGATTCCCTGTCTCAACGGCCATCGGCCACAAAGGCAACTTCATCGTCGGGAAACTCGGCGGAAAGACGGTCATCGCCATGCAGGGCAGAATCCATTACTACGAAGGCTACTCGATGGAACTTGTCACGCTGCCGATCAGAGTGATGAAGGTCATCGGCATCAGATACCTGTTCGTTTCGAACGCCGCCGGCGGAGTCAACTACGACTACAAAGTCGGTGACCTGATGATCATCAAGGACCACCTCAACCATCTGCCGAATCCGCTGCTGGGGCCGAATCTCGACGAGTTCGGGCCGCGCTTCCCCGACATGACAAGGCCATACGACCTCGGGCTGATCGCGCTGGCCGAGGAAATCGCCGGCGAACTTGGCATCAAGGTCCACAAAGGAGTCTATTTCGCAGCACCGGGTCCGACTTACGAGACTCCTGCGGAATACAAGTACATCCGCATCATCGGCGGTGACGCAACCGGAATGTCCACCATTCCGGAGGTAATCGTGGCCAGACATTCGGACATTCCCGTGTTCGGAATGTCGGTGATCACGAACGAGGCCCACGACGACTACGCTCCCGACTACGTCAACGACGGAAACGACGTGATCAAGGCTGCGGACGCCGCCGCGGACAGGATGTGCGCAATCTTCACAAGAATGATAGAAAGAATTTAGAACGCAATGAAGTACATTCACATCATCTACTATGTCTTTGCGGTGTTCGCGCTGGGCTATGGCTCCGTCCTGCTTTTCAAGGGAGCCGGCACGCTCTGGATGAACATCGGAATCGTGGTCATCGGACTTTACTTCCTTTACCGCGGAATCGCGAGGTCAGTCAACGAAAGGATCCGCCGGGAAAGGGAAAGTTACGACAACGGCAACGACCCCGCCAACGCTTAGACAACAGTTTTCAGTTCAGATATTCGTAAATATTCATAAAAGATGGATCTTGGATTCTTCAGGGTCGCGGCCGCCGTACCGAGAGTGAAGGTGGCGGACGTGGACCACAACGCCGAATCAATCTGCCGCCTGATCGAGAAGGCGGAAAACGGGCAGGCCTCGCTGGTGGTGTTCCCGGAACTTTCGGTGACAGGCTACACCTGTCTCGACCTTTTCGGGCAGAACCTTCTGCTGACAAAGTCGGAGGAGGCCGTCGGCAGGATAATCAATTTCACAAGAGGCAAGCACGTGACCGTGGTCATCGGAGCGCCCGTGCGTTTCCGCGGAAGGCTCTACAACTGCGCCCTGACAATCAGGAACGGAGGCCTCAAGGGCATCGTGCCGAAGATCTACCTCCCGACCTACGCCGAGTTCGACGAAGGTCGCTGGTTCGCCTCTGGAGCGGATTTCCTCGGGCCGGGGAACTCTTCGACCGGCCGCTTCGTCGATGACGGAAAGAACTACTACAGAGACGGTTTCGAGTCAGTAATCAAGTACTGCGGGCAGAAATGCAACATCTCCCCGAACCTGCTCTTCACCGTAGGCCAGGCCACGTTCGGCATCGAAATCTGCGAGGACTTCTGGACGCCTATTCCTCCGTCCTCCTTCCTCGCTCCTTCAGGGGCGCAGATCATCGTCAACATCTCCGCCTCCAACGAGGTGATGACGAAGCACCAGCAGCGCAAGGAACTGCTGGCCAACCAGTCAGGCCGCACGGTTTCGGGCTACATCTATTGTTCCTCCGGCTACGGAGAGTCCACTATGGACACTGTCTACGGAGGCTCGTCGATCATCTGCGAGAACGGCGAAATCATCGCGGAAAACGAGCGGTTCCAGCTTCACGACACGATGATCACGGCCGACCTCGACATCGAGAGGCTCAACGTGCTGCGCCAGAAGAAGAACTCCTTCCGCGGAATGACGCCAGACGGGACGTCCGCCTGTGAATATTCAAACCTCTACTCCTACTACGACCTCGGGCCTGCGGCCCCGACTGACTTCGAGAGGGTTCTCCACCGCTACGTGGAGCCGCATCCTTTCCTGCCGGAGGGCAACCAGGCCGAGATCGACGAGCGCAGCAAGGAGATCCTGCAGATCCAGACCACCGGCCTTGTCGCGAGGCTGGAACACATAGGCTGCAAGACGGCAGTTCTGGGAATATCCGGGGGCCTGGACAGCACCCTGGCCCTGATCGTGACGGTGATGGCCTTCGACCGGCTGGGGATTCCTCGCAAGAATGTCATCGGCATCACGATGCCGGGACTCGGCACGACCACAAGGACAAAATCCAACGCCGTCGACCTGATGGAGATTCTCGGAGTGACCACGAAGGAGATTTCCGTCGTGCCGGCCGTGGAACAGCATTTCAAGGACATCGGCCACGACCCTGCGGTGATGGATTCGACCTACGAGAACGCCCAGGCGAGGGAAAGGACCCAGATTCTGATGGACACCGCGAACCAGGAGAACGGCCTGGTGATCGGCACGGGAGACCTGTCGGAACTGGCGCTGGGCTGGTGCACCTACAACGGAGACCATATGTCAATGTACGGAGTCAACGCATCCGTGCCGAAGACTCTGATCAAGTACCTTGTCCGCTGGGCCGCAAGGAACGTGTTCAACGCTCCTGCCGAACCGGGACGCAGGTCCGCTGCCGAGATTCTAATCGATGTCACGGAAACGCCTATCAGTCCGGAACTTAAACCGGCAGACTCAAAGGGAGAGATCAAGCAGAAGACCGAAGATCTCATCGGTCCTTACGAACTGCACGACTTCTTCATCTACAACTTCATGCGCTACGGTTACTCGCCGAAGAAGATCTACAGTCTTGCCTGCCGGGCCTTCATCGACCAGAGAGAGCAGGATGCCGCCGCCGGGAAGCCGGCCGGAGAGGACTGCGGCACTTACGACGGCCAGACCATCCTGAAGTGGCTCAAGAAGTTCTACTGGAGGTTCTTCAGCCAGCAGTTCAAGCGTTCCTGCATGCCTGACGGTCCGAAGATCAGTCTTGTGAGCTTCTCGCCGCGCGGCGACTGGCGCATGCCTTCCGATGCGCAGGTCCGCCTCTGGATCTCCGAACTCGAAGAACTGTAGCCAAGGCGACCTGAAGGTCTTTTTTCACAGTTTTTTCTTGCGACGCTGTTCAGCCGTGAGATAAGGTATTTTCCAAAGGAATATTATAACGTATTAAGATTGGGATAGATGGTTAGAATCAAGGTAGCATACTCCCCTCTTGTCAGTTTCCCTATGCAGCAGAACCACATCAGTTTCCTGCAGAGGATCGAGATAAGCAATCCTGCCGGAAAGGCTGCGCTGAAGGACGTGGAAGTGAGCCTGGTCTCCGACCCCGGCTTCATCAAGGAATGCCGGCTGAACATAGACGGCATAGACGCCGGAAAGACATTCACCGCATATTCAGTCAAGACCATCTTCTCGGCTGACGTTCTGATGTCCTTGACGGAGAGAATCGAGGGCAGCTTCGATGTCATCGTCTCGGCTCAGGGAAAGGAGATCTGCAGGAAGACCTACCCCGTGACCCTTCTGGCCTTCGACCAGTGGATGGGCAACGGGAAGTATCCGGAACTCATCCAGGCTTTTGTCACGCCGAACCATCCGGCCGTCGCGCCAGTCCTAAAACGGGCCTCGGAGATTCTTGAAGGCTGGACCGGAGACGCCTCCCTTGACGGCTACCAGTCCGGAAAGCCTGAAAGGGTGAAGTTCCAGATGGGAGCCGTCTACGAAGCCATCGCCGAACAAGGAATATCCTACTGCAACCCTCCTGCAAGCTTCGAGGAAAGCGGGCAGCGGGTCAGACTGGCCGGCAGGATATTCAGTGACAGGCTCGCCACCTGCCTCGACATCGCTCTGCTCTACGCAGGCTGCCTCGAGGCCGCAGGAATACATCCGCTGCTGGTGATGAACCGCACGCACGCTTACGCTGGAGGCTGGCTGGTCGACAGCACCTTCGCCGACTGCGTCAACGACGACTGCTCCCTTCTCTCGAAACGTCTGGCGTCCGGCATCAATGAAGTGCTGCCCGTGGAGACAACCGGTATGACGGAAGGCTGCAGAATGTCTTTCGACGAAGCCGTCGTCAAGGGAGAGATGCACGTCCACGATGACTCAAAGGACTTCGAATTCTTCCTCGACATCGAAAAAGGCCGCGAGGAACACGTCCGCCCGTTGCCGCTGCTGGAGAACGGAGCCATCGATCCGTACTGGGAAAGCGCCGCCTGGACGACGCCCGAAATGCCTTCGGGCATCACCGGCGAGCCAAGGCAGGTGGACCCGTTCGCCAGGCCTTTGGTGGACAAGCAGACAATCTGGGAACGCAAGCTGCTGGACCTGAGCATGAAGAACAACCTGCTCAGCATCCCTCGCAGAGGCGGCTATGTACAGATAATGGCCGTGGACCTTGACAAGGTCGAAGACCTGCTCGCAGGCAAAGCGCCTCTGAACATCAGCGGTGTTCCGGCCGGGACTGAAAGCACGGACTACGCCCGCCACCGTTCGCTGGTTCAGGGCGACTTCCACTTTGCCTCGGTCAGCGCTGACCTTGACAACAAGAGGCTAAGGACATTCCTTCCGGAGAAGGAACTCCAGGACAAACTGACCAAACTCTACCGCAATGCCAGGACAGCCATGGAGGAGAACGGTGCCAACACGCTCTTCCTGACACTCGGCACATTGAAATGGTACGAGCCTGACAATCCTAAAACTCCGCGCTACGCGCCTCTGCTCCTGGTCCCGGTCGAGATCACAAGACGGAGCGCCGCCAGCGGCTACAACATCCGAGGAAGAGACGAAGACACGATGTTCAACATCACCCTCCAGGAGATGCTGCGCCAGTTTTTCCAGATGGAGATTCCGGGACTGAACCCGCTTCCCAAGGATGCCAAAGGCGTGGACCTGTGCGAGGTGTTCAGCATCGTCCGGCGATGCATCATGGAATACAAAGGCTGGGACCTCGAAGAAACTGCTATGCTGGGGAACTTCTCCTTCAACAAGTTCGTGATGTGGAACGACATCCACAGCAATGCGGAGGTGATGAAGAGCAACCCTCTGGTGGGCAGCCTGTTGACCGGAGTGGTGGACAGCGTGGTCAACAAGGATGTCCAGACGGGCGAAGACCTTGACACCGCGGTCGCCCCTGGCGAGATAATGCTGCCGATCGGGGCGGATTCATCCCAGCTGGAGGCCATCGAAGCGGCGATGAGCGGCAAAAGTTTCATCCTGCACGGGCCTCCCGGCACAGGCAAAAGCCAGTCCATCACCAACATAATCGCCAACGCCGTCTACCAGGGCAAGAAAGTGCTTTTCGTCGCCGAGAAGATGGCCGCCCTTGAAGTGGTGCAGAAACGTCTGGAAGAAATCGGACTCGCTCCGTTCTGCCTCGAACTTCACTCCAACAAGGCGAAGAAATCAGCGGTTATGGAGCAGTTCAGGCGCGTGGTGGAAGTCACGAAGAAAGCCTCGAGCGAACAGTTCGGCAGCGAGGCGGAGAGAATCAAAAACCTGAGGCTCGAAATAAAGGCCTACCTTGACACGCTTCACAAGCCTTACCCTCTCGGAGTGTCACTGTACGACTGCCTGTCCCGCTACTGCTCGTATGCGGACGGCGGCGGGCAGTTCACGCCGGCCCTCGACTGGCTGCTGGCGCTGAGCAAAGATGACATCACAAGAATCGAGGACGCGATGTCCCAGTACATCACGGCCTGCTCTGTCTGCGGAGGTCCGGCTGAGCATCCCCTCTCCGGCATCAGAGCCACAAGGGTTCCGAACGGCGACCTGACCGCTGCACTCTCCTCCCTCCAGGCGGAAAGAATGTGCAAGTCGCTTAAGGAAAGCTACAGGATCCTGTTCTCGGAAGACGCCGGGACGCTCACAAAGCCCCAAGTCGAGGCTTTCCGGAATCTTGCCGGCACGCTGATGAAGTCCGGTTTCATCACCCCCGCCCTGCTCGGCCTCGGCGAGGAAGGACTTGCCGCCCTCGACAACGCCGTCCGGGAAGGCCGCAGATGCGAAGACCTCGCCTGCCAGATCCGCAAGACATATTCACCGCGCATCCTCTCCGTCCCGGCAGAGGCTTTCATTAATGAATATGAAGCCGCGATGGCAAAAGGCGCCATAGGCCGGTTCTTCGCACTGGGCGCGCTTTGCAGGAAACTTGCCGTCTATGCCAACGGCGGCAGACGGCCTTCAAAAGATAGACTCCAGGCCGACATCGACCTTCTGGCCGCATACGGGAACAGCGCCAGGGCGCTCAAGACGGCGGAACTGCAGAAAGTGTTCGGAGACGGTTTCGGTTCCGGGGACGGAGACTGGAACAACGCCTGTGAGGGAATAGAGTCGGCCAGAGCCATAGACAACAACTTGATAGCCTTGTTCGGACGGGACAGGCAGGCCGTCACGGCACACAAGACCTGTATCGCGCAGGCTATCAAAGACGGCCACGCCACATTCAAGAAATATGAAGGACACGTCCTCGACGAGTTCATCGAGACATTCGATGCCTTCAAGTCCGGATCTGCGGCCCTGCTCTCAGACCTTGATGCAGAACTGCCGGACGGAGAATCCGCAGGATGGGCGGACCGGACGGCGGAAACCGTGCGCAAGTGGACGGACAACATCGGAAAACTGCGCGAATGGACGGTCTACAACAGAGAGAAGGCCAACGTCGCCGCACTCGGGCTTGGAGACCTGGCCGAAGCCGTGGAGAACGGCGGACTGAAGGCCGAGGAGTCGCTCTCAGCGCTCTGGAAAGGCTTCTACAAGACCTACGCGGAGTACATCATCTCGCATGAGCCTGTCCTTGAGGAATTCAACGGTGTGATGTTCGAGGAGAAGATCCGCAGGTTCCGCAAACTGTGCGGACGTTTCGAAGACCTGACCAGGAAGGAACTCTATGCCAAGGCCGCATCGAACCTGCCGGCCCTCCAGAGAGAGGCTTCGAACGGGTCTTCGGTCGGCATACTTCAGAAGAACATCCGCAGCAACTGCCGCGGCACATCGCTCAGAAGCCTTTTCGACAAGATTCAGGACATTCTTCCGAGAATCTTCCCTTGCATGCTGATGAGTCCGCTCTCGGTGGCCCAGTACCTGGACGCGGGCGGATTCAAGTTCGACATCGTCATCTTCGACGAAGCCTCGCAGATGCCGACCAGCGAAGCCGTCGGAGCGATAGCCAGGGGCAAGTCCGTCATCGTGGCCGGTGACCCCAACCAGATGCCGCCGAGCAATTTCTTCACCATCAACAACTTCGATGAGGAGAACGCCGCCATCGAGGATCTTGAGAGCATCCTGGACGACTGTCTTGCTCTGAGCCTGCCGTCGATGTACCTCAAATGGCACTACCGCAGCCGCCACGAAAGCCTCATCGCATTCAGCAACACCAAGTACTACGGCGGCAAGCTGCTGACGTTCCCTTCCCCGGACGACCTCAAGACGAAACTCCTGTACCAGCATATTCCTGACGGAATATATGAGAAGGGAGGCTCGAGACAGAACAGGGCCGAGGCGCAGGCCATCATCAAGGAGATAAAGGAAAGGCTATCCGACCCTGCCAGGGAAGGTCGCAGCATCGGTGTCATCACCTTCAACACCAACCAGCAGTCGCTCATCGAAGACCTGCTCGGTGACCTTTTCAAATCGGATCCCCAGCTCGAGAGCGCCGCGCGGGAATGCGGAGAGGAGATATTCATAAAGAATCTTGAGAACGTGCAGGGCGACGAGAGGGATGTGATCCTCTTCTCCGTGGGCTACGGTCCCGACGCGAGAGGCAACGTCACGCTCAACTTCGGCCCTCTTAACCGCGACGGCGGGTGGCGGAGGCTCAATGTCGCCGTGTCACGCGCGCGCTACGAGATGAAGGTCTTCTCGACCCTCCGCTCCGACCAGATCAACCTCTCCCGCACCAACGCAGAAGGCGTGGCGGGACTCAAGAGTTTCCTTGAATATGCAGAAAGAGGCAGGGACGCCCTTCTGTACAACACGGCCTCGTCTTCCCACACGGATGACAATGTCGTTCTCGCCATCGCCGGCCGCCTCCGCTCGGAAGGCTACAATGTCGGCACGAACATCGGCTGTTCAGGCTACAGGATCGACATCGGAGTCATAGACCCGGACAACCCGGACAAGTACATTCTCGGCATCCTCTGCGACGGCTACAACAGCGATGCGACCAGGACTGTCCGCGACAGGGAAATCGTGCAGACGGGCGTGCTCAAGTCTCTCGGATGGAATGTCCACAGAATCTGGACGATGGACTGGTGGAACAATCCGGACAAGGTGATTGCAGGCGTGATCGAGGCGATAGAGAATCCTTCATCGCCGGAAGAAGAGTCCATAGAAATCGAGCCTCTCGAACCGGACGGCGCTTCTGAAGAACAGCCGGCTGGGATTTTATCAGCCGGAATTCCCTATGAGGCCGAGGACAGTTTCGTGATGCAGGCCGACATCGATGACTTCAACAACGGCGGACTCGACCTCAAGATTTCAATGAAGGTGCAGTCCGTCATCGACAAGGAAGCTCCTGTCAGCGTGAGTCTTCTGAACAGACGCGTGGCCCAGGCCTTCGGCTTCCAGCAGGTCGGACAGAGGATGAAAGTCCACCTGAACTACATCTACGACGATAAACTCAAGCTCAAGTCGACTGAAGACGGCGACCGGAAATTCTACTGGAAGGATTCCCAGAATCCTGATGGGATGGATTTTTACAGGACCGGCAACTCCAGGGACGCTATGGACATAGCGCCGCAGGAAGTCGGTGCCGCCGTCCTGGAGATCATCGAGGAGCAGGGGGCGCTGAACCGTGACGACCTGACCCGCGAGGCTGCCAAGCGTTTCGGCTACGCACGTCTCGGCGACAAGGTGCTTTTCTCGATGGCCGCCGGAATTACCCTTCTCTCCTCCGCCGGGCGCATCCGCCTGAACGATATGTGACAAATACCGCAAAAATGACCGCAGAAAGGCTGAAGCGGCAGATAATAATCAGCCCGCTCAGATAGTTGAAAGGCCGGGGTCCGGCCGCTCCCCTACCTTTCCAGAGTGTAACGGTAGCCGAAACGCTCACGGGCGGCACGGTCGAGGGCCTCGCGGTCGTCCGGGTGGGCTATGGAGATGAGAGCCTTCGCCCTGTCGATCAGGTTCTTGTTGCGGAGATACACGCAACCATATTCAGTGACGACATACTGCGTCTGGAAACGGGTCGTGACGACTCCCGCTCCCGGAGCCAGATGGGCAACGATCTTGCTGCGGCCTCTTGAGGTGCGGGACGGCATCGCGATGAAGGTCTTGCCGCCCTCGGAGAGCGCCGCGCCGTACATGAAGTCGTGCTGGCCGCCCACGCTCGAGAAGATCAGGTCGCCGATGCTGTCGGCGCAGACCTGGCCGGTCAGGTCGATCTCTATCGCAGAATTGATGGCCGTCGCCTTGGGATTCTGGCGGACACGCTGGGGGTCGTTCGTCCAGGCCACGTCGTGGAAGACGGCATACTTGTTGTGGTCGAGGTACTCGTACATCTGCCGAGAGCCGAGAGCCAGGCAGGCCACCGCCCGGCCTGGTTCCACCTTCTTCAGAGAATTGTCAATCACTCCGTCGCGCATCAGCTGGAACACACCGTCTGTCATAGCCTCGGTGTGCAGTCCGAGATGCCTGTGGTCTTTCAGGCCGCTCAGTACGGCGTTCGGAATCCCGCCCACTCCGATCTGCAGAGTGGCTCCGTCGGGAATCTCCGCGGCTATGTACGAGCCGATGGCGGACTCGACAGGGGTCGGAGGACCGAACTGCATGTCAACAGGCGGATCGTCGCACTCGACGGCGGCGGTGATGGCGGATTCGTGAATCATCGCGGTTCCGTAAAGATACGGAACGCTCCTGTTGATCTGGGCGATCACTATGCGGGCCGATTCGACGGCCGGCTGGGCCAGGTCTG
>CAVCDF010000094.1:0-11744 GCA_963600795.1 Anaerotignum sp.
CAGGGAGTACCAGCTGCTGTACATAACGGAAGGAAGAGGCAGATTCTCCTGCGACGCGCTCGGCAGGTCAAGGTGGATGCAGGTGAAAAGCGGAATGATGTTCCTGCTCTTTCCAGGAGAATGGCACTCGTACTTTCCCGAGAAGCAGACCGGATGGAAGGAGTACTGGATCGGATTCAACGGCTCCTTCATCGACAACCTAATCGAACAGGGATTCTTCTCCAAGGAAAGGCCGATCTTCAATGTGAACATCCACGAAGACATTGTGAACCTCTACAACGATGCGATCAGGGCGGCGGTGGCGCAGGAATCCGGATTCCAGCAGGTTCTGGCCGGGATTGTGGACAGGCTGCTGAGCCTGGCCTATTTCTACGACAGGAACTCACAGTTCCAGGAATCCGACGCGGCCAACAAGATCAGCCAGGCCAAGGTGATAATCCACGACAACTATATGACGATCACCCCGGAAGAACTGGCTTCAAGGCTCTGCCTCAGCTACTCGTCATTCAGGAAGACGTTCAAGGAGTACACGGGATTCTCCCCGGCCAAGTTCATCAACGAAGTCAGGATGAGCAAGGCGAAGGAACTGCTGACCAACACTTCGATGAGCATCAAGGAGATTGCCTACAACATCGGGTACAACAACCACGACTATTTCTTCACGGCATTCCGGCACACCACGGGGCAGACTCCCGCAGAGTACCGGAACGCTACGCAAGGCACGAAAGTCTAAAGTGCCGGGACATTGCGGCATCTGCCCGGGGCAGGGGTGCCGTTCTCGCCTGCATCAGTCTTTGAAGAGCAGCTCCAGGTCGCGCTCAAGGGCCGGACGGGCAATCTTTTCAGGGACGAACTCCCAATGGCCGACGACGGAAGGGTCGCCGATGACGGCCGGATTGATCTCGTGATTCGCTTTAAGATATTCATAGAGAATCTCACGGATCTCCGGATAGTACTCAACGGTGCGCTCCGCGATCCGGTCCGTGTCGATGCCGATCTCCCGCAGCAGGCCGCCTCCGCCGCTGGCGCGGTAGGAAGTCATCGCCACATTGTAGGTCGAATCAAGGCTGAAAGGCGTGCCGTCAGCCATCGAAGAGATGCTGATTCTCGAGCCGTACGGTCTGGTGACATCCACGGTGTAGTCGATGCCGGCGGCCGAGTCGAAGTTGTAGGACCTTTCCGCGAAGGACCAGCCCTTAGCACCTGTGCGGGGGTCGTCCCTGCTGATGATGTTCAGCACGTGGTCTGAAGGCCCGGATGCGGTGACGATCCAGCGGTTGTAGGAAGCCTCAAGGTAGTTCTTGATTTCCCGGCCTGTCATCGTGATGACATAAAGCTGATTTTCATAAGGATAGATCGTGAACAGGTCCTTGTAGATCAACGTACCGGCCTTGACGAAACCGTCGTAGGTCAGCGGCGCGGCGATGGAGACCTGGGCGGGCCTGCAGCCGAGGCAGAGAGTGTGGACAAGGTTGACATAGTCGCACATCCCCGTGTAGGCGTCACGGGTGCGCATATCCACCTTAAGGTCGCCGACCTCCTGAGTGGTGAAGACCTGCACGGCCTGGTAGTCCTCGTGGAAGTCCTTGGCCATCAACGTGTCCACCTTGTGCGGATCGACCGGAATCAGGTCAGCCCCGACGGACCGTTCCGTGACCTTTCCGCCCTCAACCTTCAGATGAAGTGTTCCGTGACCGACAAAACGGCAATGGCTTCCGGAGTTGATCAGAGCGATGCTGTCGCAGGAGGCCGTGAACGGTCTGTGGTCGTGGGAGCAGATAAGGAAATCCACTCCGCGCAGGCTCCTGTAAAGGTCAAGTCCCTGGCTCTCAAGCATCGAACCGTCACCTGCACCAGTGCCGGAATGGACGGACACGATGACGACATCCGGCTTCTCCTTAGCGGTGACCTTGTCGACATCCTCCTGCACCAGAGGCAGAAGGCTCTCGAACGTCATCCCGCTCCAGAGTTTTTCGGACAGCCAGTTCTTCATGTTGGCGTTGGTGAAACCGAGGATGGCCACCTTCAGGCCACCGCGGCGGACAATCCTGTACAGAGGGAAGTAAGGTTCTCCGTTGTCCGTCCTGACGGCGTTGCCCCCGAGGAACGGGATTCCTTCGGCCTTGAGGTCGGCGGCTATGCGGTCATAGACCTTGTGGCCGGTCTCGATGTCGTGGTTGCCGACCGTGACCGCGTCATAGCCCAGACGGGCGGCCAGGCGTGGATAGACGTGGGGCGAAACAGTGTCCACATAGTTGAAATAGTAGGCTGCGTTGTCGCCCTGGAGAAAATCGCCCGCATCCACGAAGACCACGTTGTCCGCTCCGTCTGCGGCGCGCACGCTGTCCACCACCGTCTTGACGGCGAACAGGGACTTCCGCACTCCCCCGCCCACATAGGTCGAGTCGAAGTACGACCCGTGGACATCATTGGTGGTCAAAAGTTCCAGGACATATTCACCGTCCTTCAGATTCCGGCCGCAGCCCGCCAGAAGGATTCCGGCTGCAGCCGTGATCATCATTGACGGAATTATTGACGAAAACGCTTTTCCCATAACTTTCTATGTCTATTATAGATAAAATTCAAAATGTTTCCTTTCCGTGCTGTTCTCCCTCTGCCTCTCAGCCTTGCCACCGCCGAGCGCCCTGTCGAGACTGAACACGACGCTGAGTTTCTGCTGCCAGCCCTGGAATCCTTCATCCGTGAAATGGGCGACCGCCGAAAGCCTCAGACGGGCGAATCCGCAGATGTAAGGCTGCCAGTAGAGTTCCGCCCTGTCATAGAATCCCGGATGTTTCCAGTCCGAGCCGTCGGCGCTGATGCGGTAGAACGGGCTGCCCTTGTACAGGTCGCCTCCGAGCATATTCCCGCCACCGTCGATTGTGAACCAGTAAGGCATCTGGCCTTTGCCGTAGTAGGAGTCGTTCAGGATGCCGAAACGGCTGTAGCCGAGGTTCAGATTTAGCAGGCCGCCGAAAGACGGCTCAAGGCCTGTCTCGTTGATGCGGTCCTGGTGCAGTCCCTGGACATAGCTCAGTTTTGCGTTCCACCGGAAATCTCTCCGGCCGGACGCAATCCTGATGAACGGAGACGCGAGGACGTTGTCGACCACTCCCTTGTACTCCAAGGTGTTGGCGAAATGGTACATAGTGGCGGTCCAGCCGGCGTGCAGAGGGCTGTCGCCAAGGATATAGTCGCCGTAAGTGAAGATCTGGAAGCGTTCCCTGCGGCCGTGGCCGATCAAGCCCATCCAGTCAAGTCCGACCTCGCTGTAGCCCTTCTTTGAGTACCATTTCAGCAGCAGACCTTCCAAGTTATTGTCATAAAACTGGTTGAGATCCGAGATAAACAGCGACGGGACATAATCGGTCTTTACGGGATCTTCCGACCAGGCCGGATTACCTGTTCCGAAGACTGAGCGGTTGCGGGGAAACACTCCGGCCAGAAAATTGAAGGTCCCGCCGCGCTTTTTCAGGTCAAGGCCGTACCAGCACGTGATTTCCCTTAACAGAGCCGTATTCTGAAGCTTGGCGTCATCATCCCCGACAGGCGACTCACCCATATTCTTCATCACATCGATGCCAAGCGTGAGGGTGTGCGTCTTGTTCCTTCCTTCGACCTTCACGCCTACGGTAGGAGTGAGCCTGAAGGCGTGGGCGGTGCCGGAAGTCTCGAACAGGTTGCCCGAGCCGTCATATTCCCTGTTGTCAAAATAGTACTGGAAGTCAGCTCCGTAGGTCATCACGGCCTTTTTCTGGGCGGCGCAGGTCGCGGCCGCCAGAATCAGTGTCAACAAAATAGCTTTTTTCCTCATAATCCGGAAATTCAGGAAGCCGCCATTCTGGGGCGGACAATGCAAATTTACTTAATATTTCGTAAATTCGCATCTATGGAAACGCTCAAACTACAAACCCCTGTGGAGGCAGGACACAGCCGGATAAGAATATCCCTGAAGGACAAAATCTTCGTGCTCGGAAGCTGCTTCGCCGACAACATCGGCGGCAAGATGCAGGAGCTGGATTTCGACATTACGGTCAATCCGTTCGGCACCCTCTACAACCCGGTCTCCGTCTGCAACTCCATCGCGAGACTAACTTCCGGCATCCCGTTCACGGAGGACGACTGCGTGCAGATGGGCGCTGGAGCGGGACTGTTCTGCTCCTTCAGCCACCACACATCCTTCGCAAGGCGTACAAAAGAAGACTTCCTGCAGCACGCCAACGCCTCGCTTGAAGCGGCCTCGCGGCGGTGGAAGGAAGCCACAAAAGTCATCATCACCCTCGGCACGGCCTGGATCTATGAATATGCCCGCTCGGGCGAAGTGGTCTCGAACTGTCTGAAAATCGACGCGAAGGAGTTCACCCGCCGCCGGCTCACAGTCCGGAATACGGCGGCCCTGCTTACGAATATGCTTGCGAAGCATCCGGACAAAGAGTTCATCTTCACAGTCTCGCCGATCCGTCACCTCAAGGACGGAGCACACGGCAACCAGTTGAGCAAAAGCACTTTGCTTCTGGCTTTGGAAGAAACCATAGGCAAAACTCCGGAGAGATGCGCGTATTTCCCGGCCTACGAGATTGTTCTTGATGAGCTGCGCGACTACCGTTTCTACGCCCGGGACATGGTCCATCCTTCCGAGCAGGCCGTGGACTATCTCTGGTCAAGGTTCGTCGATTTCGCAATCCCGCAGGAAGAACTGCCGGAACTAGAGTCAAGACGGAAGGAATTCCTGCGCTCGCAGCATCACCGGATACTGGCGCAATGACGGCTTTCAGAACCGCTTGCCGAAAACTATCCTGAGGAAAGTCAACGCGAGCACATTGAGGTCGAAGGCGACCGAATGGTTTCTCAGGTAATAAAGATCGAGGTCAAGCCTGGTCAGCATCTTCTCGAGCGTGTCAGTGTAGCCGTTGTAGAGGGTGGCGTAGGAAGTGACTCCAGGCCTGATCTGGTACAGATAGACGTAGCGCGGATTGCAGGCGACAATCTGGTCGATGTAGTGCTGGCGCTCCGGACGGTAGCCTATGAAGGACATATCCCCCACGAACACGTTCCACAGCTGCGGAAGCTCGTCAAGATGATGGTTGCGCAGGAACCTGCCCACACGGGTGAGCCTGGTGTCGGAATCGCCGCTGTACAGTTGAGCGCCGTTCGCTTCGGCATCGACACGCATCGACCTGAATTTCAAGATATTGAAAGGCTTGCCGTTCTTGCCTATCCTTTCCTGGCGGTACAGCACCGGTCCCTTGTCCTCCCACCATACGGCGATTGCTGAAACCAGAGCCATGGGAGAGAAGACCACCATAAGGACTGCCGACAGCACGATGTCGAATGTACGCTTCAGCACGGCGCCGAAACGCGACATTCCGTCAGCAACCGGGATGTCCTCGAGCTGGGAGGAATTCTCCGGACATGCGTTCCCGGATTCAGAGGCTTCCGTACCGGAAGTTCCGGAGCCGGGATTGTCTTTCGGCATATTCACTGTCCCCTTGGTGAAGAAAATGGCGTCGACGCCGCCGAGACGCCATTTCAAGGTCTCAAGATCCTTCGGAGTCGCGCAGCAGTACACCACCTTGTCATTGATGACACGTCCGCCCATATTCCTGTCCTGACACATATAGCCCAGCACGTTGTACTCCCCGGAGGCTTCCAGGCTGTCGGCCAGAGCGACCGCATCGTCATCGGTACCGTCCACGAGAGCATTTTTCCTGGAGACCTTTGCCATCACCGTCTTCGCGCCGCTTCCGGAAAACATCTTGGCAGCGAAACGCATATAGAAAAGCATCGAAGCAGTCAGCACCGCATCTACCACCACCGCCATCACGGCAAGAGGAACCGAAGGGAAACGGACTGCGCCGAACAGAAGCAAAACTCCCAGAATGATTTCCTTGATCACGGTGGCCGCGATCAGGAGGGCTACAGAGTTGAGCGTAAGATACCTTCTCACCGACTTGAATGACCCGGTCGAGAAAAAGCCGGCGAGGGACGCGACAAGAGAGATGCCCAGCCACTTCAAGGCGAACGTCGTGAAACCAGGAACCGGATCGGACAGCCATCTTGCCAGCAGAACGGCCAGCAGCGAAGCCACAAGCGACAGGACCGAGTCCTGCAGCAGTATCAGACTTGAACCCGCATACTCGCTTCTGCGATTGTCTTTCTGATTGTCTTCCTTTGAAATTTCTTCTTCCTTCATCATAGATTAGAATTCACCTTATCTTATACCCGTACTCATATCTTTCCGCAAATTTACTAAAAATCAGCGGAAAACCAACGTATTGTAAAGAGATTCGCTCAAACTACAGGTCGAGTACCTTCCTGTGGCGGCCCGGCCGGTAAGGAATGAAGACGGATTTGCCGGAAGACGTGTTCCGGACCGTGATGTCGAAGGTCGCGTCGCGGAACTTGCGGACAACGCGGTACTCCTTGATGGTGGCAGGCAGGCAAGGCTTGACAAGAAGGCCTCCGAACTGCGGACGGATGCCGAGAAGGTACTCGGAGACTGCGTTCCAGTTCCACGCGGCTGTGCCTGTCAGCCAGCTGTTCTTGCCTTCGCCCGGACGCGCCGAGTCCTTTCCCGCGATCATCTGGCAATAGACATAAGGCTCGACCTTGTGCAGTTCCTGGTCCTTGATGAAGGCCGGGGCTATCTTGCAGTAATGCTCCCAGGCATCGTCGGCACGTCCGGCCAGCGCCTCGCCGATGATGACCCACGGATTGTTGTGGCAGAATATTCCTGCATTCTCCTTGTAGCCCTCCGGATAGGAGGAGATTTCGCCATATTCAAGGCAGTATCGGCTGAAAGGAGGATTGTTAAGCACAATGCCGTGAGGGCAGTCAAGGTACTTTTTCACGGAATCCAGAGCCTTGTCGCACAAGCCCTTGTCGGCGCCGATGCGGGCCATAGTGCACCACCCCTGGCTTTCGATGAAGATCTTCCCCTCGGCATTTTCACGGGACCCGACCTTGCGGCCGAAGAAATCGTAGGCGCGAAGGAACCACTCCCCGTCCCATCCGTATTTTTCCACGGACTCGGACATACGGTCGGCCCACTGGCCTATCGCCTCGGACGAGCGTCCGTAATCCTCCTCAGGCAGAAAGCCCGGAGGCAGCAGTTCCGGATGCTCTTCAAGATAGGCGAGCATCTGCGAGAATTCCTTGCCCGCGACCACATAGAGGCCGGCGATCATAACCGACTCGGCCTTGCTGCCCTCCGTCTTGTTCTCTGTCGTCTGGAAGGATTCGTCCGGATCGGTGGAGAAGCAGTTGAGATTGAGGCAGTCATTCCAGTCCGCCCGGCCGATCAGCGGCAGAGCGTGAGGGCCGAGTTCGTGGGAGAACCTTGTGTAACTGATGAAAAGATGGTCGAGAAGAGTCCTCTCGCTGCCCTCGACATTGTCGAAAGGCACCGGCTCGGCGAGTATCGAGAAATCCCCTGTCTCCTTAAGATAGGCCACCGTGCCGAGAATCAGCCAGAGAGGATCGTCGTTGAAACCGCTTCCGATGCCGTCGTTGCCACGCTTGGTAAGCGGCTGGTACTGATGGTAGCAGCTTCCGTCCGGGAACTGGGTAGCCGCAATGTCCAGAATCCTCTGCCTGGCCCGGTCCGGAATCTGGTGGACTATTCCTAGGAGGTCCTGGTTGGAGTCCCTGAAGCCCATTCCGCGGCCGATTCCGCTCTCGAAGAAACTTGCGCTGCGGCTCATCAGGAAAGTAACCATACATTGGTACTGGTTCCAGACGTTGACCGTCCTGTCAAGTTCCGGCACGCCGGAAGACACGGTGAAATTGCCGATCAGTCCGTCCCAGTACCTGTTCAGCGCGGCGAACGCCTGATCGACCTTCGCCGAGGTGCTGAAGGCCGACATAGTTCTGCGCGCCACGTCCTTGTTGATCACTCCGGAACCCGAATTGAGTTCGGAACCGGTCGGCTTGACAAATTTCAGACCTTCAGGATTCTCCGCATATCCAAGCACGAAGACCAGGTCCTTCTTTTCGCCCGGTTCAAGCGTGATGTCGAGCCTGTGCGAGGCGACCGGACTCCATCCGTGGGCTATCGACTGCCAGGACTTTCCCGCGGAGACCGCCCGAGGGCTGTCGAAGCCGTTGTACATCCCGATGAATGTATCCCTATCGGTGTCGAAACCGTCTATGCGCTCGTTCACGCCGTAGAACGCGTAGTGGTTGCGGCGCTCCCTGTACTCGGTCTTGTGGTAGATCACGCTGCCCTCGACCTCGACCTCGCCCGTGGAGAGGTTCCTCTGGAAATTCTCCATATCGGTCTCCGCGTTCCACAGGCACCATTCGATGAAAGACCAGAGCCTGAACTCCTTGCGGGCGGAGCTCCTGTTCTCCAAAGTCACCTTCTGCACCTCGCAGTTGTGCCCGGTCGGCACGAAGAAAAGTTCGCTTGCGCGAAGTCCGTCCTTCTCGCCCGTAATGCGGGTATAGCCCATTCCGTGCCTGCACTCGTAGAAGTCAAGCGGAGTCCTGCACGGCTTCCACCCCGGACTCCAGACGGTTCCGCGGTCATTGATGTAGAAATATCTTCCCCCCGCATCCATCGGCACTCCGTTGTAGCGGTAGCGTGTCAGGCGGCGGAACTTCGCGTCCCTGTAGAATGAATATCCTCCCGCAGTTCCCGAAATCAGGGAAAAGAAATCTTCCGTGCCCAGATAGTTGATCCACGGCCAAGGTGTGGCGGGATCCGTAATCACAAACTCCTTTGCGGCATCATCGAAATGACCGTATTCCTTCATACCTTTTTCACAAGCAGGCGGGCGAAAGCACTGCCCTCGTACGCCAATATAGAATTAATTGAACATCAAGAATATAAACTCGACGACCAGAATTGCGGCCAGAATGACAGCGACCCAGCGCATAACCTTCGGCAGGCCGCTCCAGCATCCTGAACCTGTGACGGCCTCTGATGTTTCCTCCTCAGCCGCAGCCCCGTTGTCCTGCGAACGCTTGGCGGCAAGTTCGACCTGGATGGCCTCCATCCTCTTTCTTGTAAGAGGATAGAAGAACACGACAACCACGGCCACAGCGGCCACAGCGGCAGGGATCCAGCTCATCAGAAGCCAGAGACCCTTGATGGCCTCGGGAGTCTGCACGGCGCCCTGGGCGGTGTTGTAGCCGAAGGCGTTGAGCAGCCACATCACGGCGAAACCTCCGAACGCCCCGCCGAACTTCTGCGCCATCGAAGCGGACGAGAAGATCAGCCCCGTCGAAGCGGTGCCGTCGCGGTTCTCTGCGAAATCGCTCACATCGGCGTACATGCTCCACACAAGCGGGGAGATCACACCTGTGAATATGCTGATGACCACCTGCAGCACGATCATCCAAATGTAACCTGACTGGCTTGCAGGAATATAGAAGAATATCGCGCTGAACACGATCAGAGCCGCGAATGACAGCATATAGGTGGTCTTCTTGCCGAGTTTCTCGGAAAGCGGAACGGCTAGAGCCACTCCGAGCATATTGCAGACCTCGCCTATCGACAGGAACAGGCCGGCGTAGAAGAGGAAGCTCAGCGGGCCGAGGTTCAGATGCACGTTCTGGCCGATGACATCGTTGAAGAAGTAGGCCACCGTGCTGCCTCTGACTGTGTTGAAGAGGTTCGAGCAGAGTGCCGCGCCGATAAGGATCCACCACGGAGCGTTCTTCAGGAGAGACTTCAGGTCGCTGCCCACGGACACCTTGCTGACCGTGTGCAGCTTCTCCCTGGTCATCCTGAAGCAGAGCAGGAAGAGGATGAGGCAGAAGGCCGCGATGACGATCATAGTGTTCTGCCAGCCGGCCGGGCTGTCGTAGCCGCCGAGGACCTTGCAGAGAGGTTCCCAACAGAACAGCGCCAGGAAACTGCCGCCGTAGGCGAAGAACATCCTGTAGGAACTCAGGACTGTCTTCGTGTCGGAATCGTCCGTCATCACGCCCAGCATCGCCCCGTAAGGAACGTTGATGCCCGTGTAGACGGTCATCATCATTATGTAGGTCAGATAGGCCCAGACAAGTTTCAATGTCGGGGTCGCGGCCGGAGTGGAGAACAGGAATATTCCGCTCAAGGCGAACGGCACGGCCATCAGCAGCAGGTACGGGCGGTACTTGCCCCATTTGGTCGCGGTCCTGTCGGCCAGCACGCCCATCATCGGGTCAGTGACGGCGTCCCAGATCCTGGTGACGACCAGCAGCAGGGCCACCTGGTCAAGGGTAAGTCCGAAAATGTTGCTGTAGAAGAACGGCAGGTAGTAGGAGAATATCTTCCAGAACATCGAAGAAGACATGTCCCCGAAGCCGTAGCCCACCTTCTCGCCGAAACTTGTCCTTATCTTTCCCATCGTGATTATTTCTTGAGATTCCTATCAATGAGTCTGTTGAGCCTGCGTACCGACTCCCCTGTCGTGAACCCGTCCGGCTCCGTGCCGAAGCAGTAGTCCACAAGGCGGTCCACCGTGGAGGTCGCCACGTGCATCCTCGTGTCGCAGGAAGCGTAGTAGATGAAGACCTTGCCGTCCTCATCGGCGATCCAGCCGTTGGCGAACAGCACATTCATCACGTCGCCCACGAACTCCTCCCCATCCGGAGCCATGAAGAAGCCGGCAGGGTCGGCTATGACCTTCGTAGGATCCTCAAGAGAGGTCATGTAGAGATAAAGCACATAGCGCAGACCGGAAGCGCAGCCTCTCACGCCGTGGGCCAGATGCAGCCAGCCCTTCGGGGTCCTGATCGGCGCCGGGCCTTCTCCGTTCTTGAGTTCCTTGATGGTGTGGTAGTGACGGAGATTGATTATCTTCTCCTCCTTGACCTCGGCGTTGGTGATGTCATCGACAAGAGACCAACCGATGCCGCCTCCGTTACCTGCGTCGATGAAGCCGTCCTGCGGCCTTGTGTAGAGGGCGTACTTGCCGTCGACGAACTCAGGATGAAGAACGACATTCCTCTGCTGGGAGGCCGACTTGAGGTCCGGAAGCCTGTCCCAGTGGACCAGGTCCCTGGTCCTCGCAATGCCGGCGCAGGCGACGGCCGAGGAAAGGTCGCCGGCCGGAGCCGCCGGATCCTTGCGCTCCACGCAGAACAAGCCGTAGATCCAGCCGTCCTGATGGGCCGTCAGCCTCATGTCATAGACATTCGTGGCCGGCTCGCCATATTCAGGCATCGTTATCGGTCTGTCCCAGAACCTGAAATTGTCAACTCCGTTCGGACTTTCGGCTATAGCGAAGAAGGACTTTCTGTCAGCTCCTTCGACACGCACCGCAAGCACATATTTTCCGTTCCACTTGATTGCGCCAGAATTGAAGGCTGCGTGGATTCCGAATCTTTCCTCAAGGAATGGATTGGTCTCAGGATTAAGGTCGTAACTCCAGAAAAGCGGGGCGTGCGCCCCCGTCAGAACCGGATTCCTGTACCTCTCGTAAACCCCGTTCACATACACCGGTTCGTTTTTCTTTGTTATGAGTGCCTCGTGTTCGGTCTCCAGCCACTTCAACCTTTCGTTAAAATCCATCTCTGTTTATTTTAAATTCTACTATTTACCTATCAGTTGCTTCCTATTCAATGAATATGGTTCTGTCGCTGTCGCAGAACTCCTTGAAATTGTCACTGTCTCCCGATCCCAGGAAAGGAGCGAAGAAATGCTCAGGCTTGTTCCAGGCGTTCCTCCAGGTCAGCACATAGCAGACCGGAGCGCCCTTCACGCCTTCCAGAAGCACATCCGTCCACCATGAAGGGTCTGGGATACCCTCGAA
>CAVCDF010000095.1:0-8492 GCA_963600795.1 Anaerotignum sp.
CTAAGTTATGTATTTTTAACTTAGGCACCTGTTTTAAAATCCGTGACTATTGTAGTTCAGACTATGCACAAACTTTGCTTCGCACGAAACTTTGAATGTGAGCCTTATTCCCATTATCTTGCACTATTAAATATTATTTTATAATTTTACTATGTATTATTAAATACTATTTTTGTTGAGATTTGAAGATGGGACTAACGAGAGAGAAAAATCAAAATTAATGACAGGACTATGCCAAGTACAAAAACTGATGCGACAATGAGGCCGATCGAGTCGGAAGGGCCGAAAACCAAATGCCTTCTGATGGATTTCGACAACACGCTGTTCAACTCCGATTCAAGACGGGACAAAAACGGCAAATGGCTTAAAGGATTCCCAGTATCAAGCATACCCGGCTACAAGCTGTATGATGGATGGCGGGAAGTTTTCTCGTGGGCACAGGAAAACAAAGTGAAGATCGGAATAGTCAGTACAACTCCCAAAGATCATATTCAAACAGCATTGGACCACTTCGGCCTTCAAGTGGACGCTATCTTCGGCAGGGTCAAGAAAAACTCAGGGAAGGTACTTCTGACGGCGATAGAAGAGATGGGCGGCACCGTGTCTGAGACCTTATACGTTGGAGACCACCGGAACGATGCCGACATAGCCAGAATGGCGGGTGTCCCGTTCGCCGGAGCCGTATGGGACAGTTGGCACGAGGCCCGTTTGGCTGCAAGAGAATGCCTGACAATCAGTTCGCCGACAGAGATTATCAATCTGTTCGACCATCTCGCAGATATCCCAAAGCCGAAAAGAGTCCAAAAGTCCAATGACCCCTGGTGCTTTCCACCTTCAACCCGAAAGGACACCGCTTCCAGGCTTTATTGAAGATGATGACAACGACATCAAAAAAGGTGGCCTCCCGGAAGAAGAGGTCACCCTCTTTTTGTCAAGCAATCCCCTATCTGTCGTAATATTCAATGTACTCCACCGGCAGGTATACGTTGGCCTTTCCGCGCAGAGGCTCGAACAGCGGAGCGATCTTCTCAACCGGGATGCCAGCCTTGCCGATGCCGACCTTCATCACAAGAAAGACCTTCTCCGGATGTTCATTGACATAAGCGACGAACGCCTTCACGTCATCGGAAGTATCCTTGAAATCCGCACCGATAGTCCTGATCTCATAGCCTTCTCTGCGGAAATGGTTTCTCCTGACACCGTGGACCTCAAAACTTCCGTCCTCTCCGTTCTCCCCCTCGTTCACGCTGCAGCCGTACACGATCACACTCTCCCTGCTCCAGGAGTGGACATTCTTCGGCGTAATATGCCTGTTCTCAAGGGAAGTGCCGTCGAATTCGTTGATTATTGCCAGCAGGTCATCGGAAATGTAGTCTGCCACCTTCTCTGCGAAATCAAGAGGAACTCCGTAATATGCGGCAGCGATGCCGCCGGCCATACAGGCCACGGTGTCGGTGTCGCATCCATAAGTGACGGCTTTCCTGATCACATCTTCATAGTCATTGCCATTCAGAAACGCCATGATGGCAACAGGTGTCGCTACTGAGGCAAGAAATGACATGCCCGGGATAAGACCTTTTACCATATCCTGAATTTCCTTCGTGTTCTCGTACAGGCAGGAGTAGAATTTGTCTTCAATATACTTTTTGATCTCAGTCTTCGGGGTTTTCTGCTTGGCAAGGAAAATGGCCGCAACTATGGCCTGAGCGCCCTTTATGCCGTCTTCGCTGCCGTGGGTAGGGAGAGCCGTCTTCTCAGCCAGAGCCAATGCCTCATCGAGGGTTTCAGCAGCGAAACCGGCTGCGCTGACACGCATTCCGCTGCCGTTTCCGGCGCTGTCATAAGGCATTGGATTTTCAGATTTCAACCAATCACGGAACCGTCCGCCCCATCCGCCGTTAGGATATCTGTGTCCCCATTCCAGCATCGAGGACTGAATATCCTTCCCGTGCATCAGAGCGTCTGCGATGGCGACGGTCATAATGCTGTCATCAGTGAATCTGGTAGCTGAACCGAATATCTTGAAGTTTGGTTTTGCAAATCTATCCTGGAATTCAAAACGGCTTCCGACGATGTCACCGATCACTGCTCCGATAATGCCGTAGATTTTGCCGTCAGAAGCCTGACTGGCCGTCTTGTTAAGACTTGAAAGTGTATTCTGCATACTGAAAATGTTTTGAATCGTTAATTTTTCTCAAATATCGCAATTATATACCTCTTTTCAAACTAATCCTTTCCATATTTTTGCGTAAAAATCACATTTAACTGATTTTCCGCGTTATTGCCAAAGCGGATAATCAGTTTTAAGGCAGACTGGTGTATGGTTTCTGGCTGAAATCTCCCGGAAAGTTCAGATCCTGCGCTAATCTTTTCGTATATTCGCGTCGTATATTCGCGGATTGAAAAATCACGCTTTCTTGAAATCGGAATATGAATATCGAATCGATATGACAGCATTCAGCAGAATCAGGATTATCGCAGCGGCGGCATTCGGAATCGCCGCTTCAGTTGCCTGCGGGCGCGACACGGGGGACGGATGGTCGAAGGAGGAGACCGGTCTGATCGATGCTGAAGACACGGTTATGAGGGTGCTGACCATAGGCGACAGGCAGGACTCCCTGGTGCTGAGAACCGGTTGCAGGGAGATAGGGCCTGACGAACTGGCCAGCGATGAATATTCAAGGCTTGCCGCCAAGATGGTGGCGACGGTGACTTCACCCGAGCAGGACGGCGTCGGGATAGCCGGGCCGCAGGTCGGAATCCTGCGCAGGGTCGTGGCCGTAATGCGCTTCGACAAGGAAGGCGAGCCGTTCGAGGTTTATCCCAATGTCAGAATTACTGCCGTGCGGGGCGAAAAAGAACTTGGCCCCGAAGGGTGCCTGAGTATTCCGGGCCGCAGGGGCGACGTGCCACGCTACCAGGACATCGATGTGACCTATACCTCCTTCAGGACGATGAAGGACACCATCGAAACTGTAAAAGGCTACACTGCGGTCATCTTCCAGCACGAGACCGATCATCTCGACGGAGTCCTCTACATCGACTACCTCAAAGACTGACCTGAATCAGGCAAGGCTGGCCTGACCGGACAGCGAACGTTCATATTCATCGAGGGCGGCGGACATCAGTTCGCGTCCTTTGGCGGCGATCTCTTCGCCCTTGGTGTAGTCGGGGATGGCCCCGTAGGTGTCGAAAGTCATCGTTGCGAGCACATCCGGCTTGTAGAGTCTGATGGACTGCATCGCTATGGTGCGGTTCATCAGCGAGAATGTCCGCGCAAGAATCGAGTAGTAATTGTCGTCGAGGGTTATGTTTTCCTGCGAGACTTCACGCTCGAGCGTTTTCGTCTTCCTGTCTATGCTGCGCAATTCCCTGTAAGCGCGCTGAGCCCCGTCGCCGAACGCCTTCACTTTTTCTATTAAAGGAATATCCTTCCGCGAGGCCAGCCCGCCGAGGCTGTCGCGAGTCTCCGAGCGCAGTTCGGAATCCTCCTCCCTGGCCTCGTCGAGCCTTTGGATGTAATCGGCGATCTTTTCCGAATCGACCTGGTTCACGTCGAAGGCCACAAGAATGTCGTGACCGTTGCGCACGGCAAGGTCCAGAGGCATAGTGTTGACCACTCCCCCGTCGATGAGCGTGTGACGTCCCGTCTTTACGGGCCTGAAAAGAGACGGAATCGAAATCGAGGCCCTTATCGCCTCGAAGAGAGGGCCCTCCCTGAAGACAACTTCCTCTCCGGTGTAAAGGTCGGTCGCCACGGCAGTGTACGGAATCGACATATCCTCTATGCGGACTTCCGGGACCACGGACTTGATGGCTTCGATGACCTTGTCCCCTTTCACAAGATAACTTTTGCTGATGGACACGTCCAGCAGCGACAGCAGCTTCTTGCCGTTCAGGCCGTAAAGCCAGTTCTTGAAAGCGTCCAGACCACCTGCAGCATAGACTCCGCCCACAAGCGAGCCGATGGAGCAGCCGGTCACGGAAGTGATTCTGTAGCCTCTGCTTTCCAATTCCTCTATGGCTCCGATGTAGGCGAAACCCCTCGGCCCGCCGCTCGAAAGAACCAATGCGACATCTTTTGTCTTACCCATTTCCTGATTGATTGACACTGACTGCGCAGCCGTGCAAGCCTGGCAACGGCGCAGGACAAAGATAGAAAATAAAAACTGTTTATCCGCATTAATACCCAATATGAGAATTGCACAGGAAGCCGCTCCGATGCCCTGCAAGTGCAAATCTGTTTCGGCAGATCCACACACCGCCCCAGGGCATATTCCTCGGTTTCCCCGGAAACAGAATTGCGCTGAATGCAGTTCCTATTGTTTCTGGCTGCAAATCTGTCCATCATCCGGAGGTAGGTCGTGGCAGATAAATAGTTGACAGTGTGACAGATGAGCAAAGATCCGGTACGGAATTCCGTACCGGACCTTTGCTATTTTGCTTGATTGCCAATCTGTTATCTGCCACGACACCCTTATTTGGAATGTGGTGCATGACGGGAGCGTTTTCTTAAACATGTCCGGTCATCTCTGAGATTGCCGAAACGTAGGAAAAGTTGGCGGAACAGGTTTAATTTGCTAATTTCACGACAAATTATCGAAGAAAAACCGAGGGAATAATCATGTCGGAGGTGAAAACGGTGCTGGTGACGGGCGGGAGCAGCGGAATCGGGGCGGCGACGGCCCGGCTGCTGGCCGATGCCGGAATTGTGGTCTATGCCGCATCAAGGAGCGGAAAAGCTCCGGAAGGATATTCAGAGAATGTGAATATGGTGCCAGTGGTGATGGATGTCAATGACGCTGAGGCGGTCGCTGCCATGGTGGAGAGGATCGTGCGTGAACGCGGCTCTCTGGACGCCGTGGTCTGCAACGCCGGCAACGGAATCGCCGGTCCGCTTGAAGAGACAAGCATCGAAGAGATCGAGGCGCAATATTCAACGACCTTCTACGGGGTGGTCAAGACGGCGCAGGCCTGTCTGCCGGTGTTCAGGAGGCAGGGCCATGGAAGGGTGGTGGCCATCTCTTCCGTCGCCGCGCTCGCCCCGCTGCCCTTCCAAGGCTACTATTCCTGCGTCAAGGCCGGCGTGATGCAGTTCACCAAGGCGCTGGCCATCGAGACACGCCCTTTCGGCATCCAATGCTGCGTAGTTCTGCCCGGCGACGTGCGGACCGGCTTCACCAAGGCTCGCAAGGTAGCGGCGAAAGCGCAAGAACAGTCATCGCCGTACCGCAAGCAGACGGACAGAGCCGTGGCGGCGATGGAGAAGGATGAATATTCAGGGATGGCTCCGGAGGTGATAGGCCGGGCGGTCCTCCGCCAGATTCGAAGGCGGCGGATGCGGCCCGAAGCCACTCCCACATTCCTTTACAGCCTTCTTGTCTTCGCGATCCGCCGTCTGCCGCAGTCCCTTGTGCTGAAAGTGATCGGCTGGATGTACTCGTGAGACAAGACTCGAATCAAGCCCGAATCAAGCCCGAATCAAGTTCTCCGGCCGAAAGTTGCAGGTCAGAAAGGAATATTCGCTATCTTTGCGAACCGGCAGCTTGACGAACCTGCAACTTGCGGATTCACAAACTTGCCCGATAGATGAATGGATGAACATAAAAGCATCAGCCAATGAAAAACGCAATAATAAATTGCATTGCTGCGGCCTCGCTGACGGCCCTTGCGCTCGTTTCCTGCGAAACGCGGACGGAGCGGACCTCATTTGAGGAGACTTACGAGCAGACCCTGGAACAGACTGACTCCGCAGAGATGAGCGTCAAGCACATAGTCGAGTACTACAAATCCTTGGAGACCGGCGGCCAGGCCAGAAAACAGGCCAACAACACGATCGTGAAGTTCTGCTTCGGCGACGCTCAGGACGGCAAATCCGTCGAAGAGGCTTCCGAAGCGGTTACTGACTCCATTATGGCCGCGTATCAGGCCGATGCGGGCGAATACTACAAGAGTCTGCTCGTGGATGTCGCGAACGGCTACGGCAGCGAAAGCGACATCTACTACGACGTCTGCTGGTACGACAACACCGAGGGGCGCTTCGGCGGCTCATACGGCAACCTTCAGAACTACACTGTCCAGTACGAGAACTATCTGGGCGGAGCGCACGGGATGCACGGGATCAGAAACCATATCATCGACCTCAAGACCGGTCTCGCCGTCACGGAGAACGACATCTTCAAACCGGGCTTTGTGCAGCCAGTCACAGAACTGATCAAAGAGGCGATGCAGAGAACGTACGGAAAGGCGGACGACCCCGCTTCAGAGTATTCCGGGATGTTCCAGGAATATATGATGCCGAACGGCAACTGCGGAGTGTCGGAGGAGGGAATATTCTGGAGCTACAACCCTTACGAGGTCGCCAGCTACTCCGAAGGCATCATCACGGCCACGGTTCCGTGGAAGGATCTTGAACCTTACCTCAATCCGGAAACCATAACCTTGAACAACCAGCGGTAGCGGCCGCCAGCCCAGCGGCGGCACACAATGTCGGGGAGGAATAATGTCGGATAGGCTACAGAAACTGGCAAAAAGATTCGCTGAATATTCCGCATCCAGCCTTCTGGGTACGGCGGTGGACACCGCCGTGCTGTGGGTCTTCTCGAAGTGGGTGTTCAGCACTTACACCGGACAGTACATAGTCTCGCCTTTGATTTCGTTCCAGTGCGCCGTGCTGACGAATTTCACTGTAGCGTATTTCCTGATCTGGAAGGACAGGGTCTCGGCAAGAACGACAAGATCGTTCTTCAGACACCTTGGAGGCTACGATCTTTCCTGTGCCGGCGCGTTTCTGGTAAAGATGCTTTTCCTTCTCCTGATCCAGAAGATATTCAAGTGGAATGTCGTCTGGTGCAACCTTTTGGCTCTGTGCTTCTCCGGAGGGCTGAACTTTTTCCTCAGCGAAAGAGTCGTGTTCAGGCGCAGGAAAGCGCTTCCTCCGCGTACGGAGGAAAAGCCCGGAAGCGACCGGGAGACCTTATGAATATTTTACCGCCTGCTTCCGCGCTTGCCCGACAGCCACTTTCTGAGTGGCTCGTCGTAGAATTTCAGACAGACGACGGCGATGGCCAGACTGACGGCCATAGCGGCAACCGCCGCCACCGGAACCTCGGCGAATGAATATTTCCGGACTTCAATCATCCAGGAGTAGAACAGGTACATCACCGGATAATGCACCATATAGAGCGGATATGAGATGTCTCCAAGGAACCTTACCGCGCCACGGGCCTTTCCCTCATCAGCCCTGCCTGATGCAGCAAGCCAGACAAGCGCCGGGAACACGACGGCGATGCAGAACATTTCAAAAATTCCGTTCAGGCACACCTTGCCGCCTCCACTTATGAAAGGAACGCTGAAAAGGCAGACCAGCGCGACGGTGCACCACAGGAAGGGCCGTTTTACCTTCACAGGCCTGAATATTCTTGAGAGGAACATTCCCAAAGTGTAAGGGAAGAGCATCCTCAGCATTCCTCCGCAGAAATTGACCGTGTCAAGAGTCCAGCCGACTCCTATGCTTCCATAGCCGGACACGTCGGTGAGCGCGAACCAGGCCAGTCCCGTTCCAGTGAGCGCGGCAAGAACGCCGAGTACCTTCGTTGGGAGCCGGCGCAGAAGAAGAGCGTAGAGAATATTCCCGAGATATTCAAAGAACAGCGACCACGACGGGCCGTTCAACGGGAACATCTCTCCGTTGCCGCGCACCTCGCTGCGGCCGCCGGGCACCGCCGGAATCAGGAACATAGCGCACAGAAGCGCGAGCATCACCGCCGATGTCGCGGAGCATGTACCGTCCCAGCGCGTGCATCCCTGGATGAAGAACGCCGCCGCGCCGACCAGCGCGCCCATCACGACCATCGGATGCAGCCTTATGAGTCTGCGTCTGAAAAACTCCTTGAGCGTGAATCCATTGCGCCAGCGGTCATCGTAGGCGTAGCCGATCACGAATCCTGACAGGATGAAGAAGAAATCCACGGCAAGGTAACCGTGGTTGAATGACCTGACGATGCCGTCGCCGGCTCCGCTGACGGATGAGGAGAATGCGAAGCCTTCGTTGATGTGGTACCAGACGACGAGAAGCGCCGCTATTCCGCGCAGACCGTCGAGCAGTTCGAAATGGGGTTTCGTGTCCGCGAACGCGGAGGAGGATATCCTTGACATATTCTTCGCTTTCAGTTCTTTCTTCTTTTTCCGGAAAAGATCCTTTGAGGCAGTTCCATCGCCAGGATGATTCCCAGGACTATCGCCATCGCGGCCTTGACGGCTGCGAATCCTGTCGTGGCCGAAAGGTAGAACTGGCTGGAGACAAGATAGTAGGTGAACCAGAAGATGCCGGCTCCCGGCACAAGCGGGAATATTCCGCAAAGCAGGTAGACGGTGCTCGGGCATTTGTCCCTTACGGCCACAGCCCTGGACACGATGCCGACGATCGCGGTGGCAATGATGATAGCCGCGCCGATGCCGGTGAGTCCGGTCCTGGTCAGGAGGAGGTAGAC
>CAVCDF010000096.1:0-18075 GCA_963600795.1 Anaerotignum sp.
AAAGATTGTCGTGGGCGGCATAGCAAGCGGCAGCTCCTGGGACAACGCGATGCTTTCCGTGGCGGTGGGCGCCCTGATCGGAGTGTTCCTCTGCGCGCTGCTCATCCGCAGCGAGCGCCGTCTTGCTGATGCAAAGTAACCATATTCATAAAAGATGAAACGCTTTCTCTACATTTTTGCGCTCCTTGTGACGGTGGCCGTCTCTTTTCTCTCCTGCGGGGAGAAGAATGAAGGCACCGAAGACTTCGACGTGCAGTTCAACGTCCCTTCCTCCGTCACATTGAAGGAAGGCGCGGAGTCGCTGACCTTCAAGATCCTATTCAAGAAGGCTCCGCTCAAGAGCGATGTCATAGTTCTGGGCGACCCTGCCGGCGTATCGCACGACTGCGCCATCACGGAAATCACCGAATCTTCGTTCACCGTCGCTCTCTATAAAGGAATATATTCGGGCGACTACACTGTAGGCGTCAAGCGCGGCAGCACGGTCCGCACGGTCGGAAAGATGACCGTTACGGTCGATTCCGAAGAGGTGAAGCCGGAGCAGGGGAGCACCGTCTACGGGGTGGTGACCTGCGAGGGCAAGCCTCTGCAAGGCGTCGTGGTCTCGGACGGTGTCGAGGTCGTCGCGACCGACGCCTCCGGAGTCTATCAGATGAAGTCCGCGAAGAAGTACGGCTACGTGTTCGTTTCCGTTCCGAGCGGTTACGAACCGTCCAACACCGGAATCCTCCCGAACATCCACATCGACCTCACCAAAGCCGGGAACGTGGCGGAAAGAGTTGACTTCCAGCTCTTCAATGCCGGAGACCAGAGCGACTACACCCTGCTTGTCCTCGGAGACATCCACCTTGCGAACAAGCAGAAGGACCGCGCCCAGTTCTCCGAATTCGTCACGGACATCAACTCCTATGTCTCGTCCCACAGTTCCGACAGGATCTACGGAGTCACTCTAGGTGACATGACCTGGGACCTGTACTGGTACTCAAAGAGTTACTGCTTTGCCGAGTATCTGGCCGACGCCAACAAGATCAGCAATCTTGTGGCCTACCACACCATCGGCAACCACGATCACGACATGGCGGCCGCGGGTGACTTCGACACAATCCTAAAGTACAAGGAAGCCATCGCTCCGGACTACTATTCGTTCAACATCGGCGACCTGCACTATGTCGTCCTGGACAACATCTACTGCACCAACGACGGTTCCGGCACGTCGGCCAGCCGCACCTACACCTGCAAGGTGACCGACGAGCAGATCGACTGGCTGAAAAAGGACCTTTCCTACGTCAGCACGTCCGCCCCTCTGGTGGTCGTGATGCACGCCACAATGACGAATATGTCCGCTGCGGAAAGGAACAAGCTTCTCGGCGCTCTTTCCGGCTTCAAGAAGATCCATTTCCTGACAGGCCACACGCACAAGGTGGCCAACAACCACACCGACAACTGGATCGACCACAACTCGGGAGCGGTCTGCGCTACCTGGTGGTGGACAGGCTATCTTGTCCCGGGAATCCACATCGGCCAGGACGGCGCTCCGGGCGGCTACCAGATCTTCTCCGTCAGCGGCTCCGACCTGAAATGGCAGTACAAGCCTACAGGCAAATCCGTTGACATGCAGTTCCGTACCTACGACAGGAACAGAATCCTGCTTTCGTCGGCCGCCTGCATTCCGGACGCTCCTGACGAGAACAAGGCGGCCTTCGACAAGGTGGCCGGAATCTGGACCACGCAAAGCACCGCCAACGAGGTCTATCTCAACGTCTGGAACTACAGCCCGGACTGGAAGATAGAAGTTACCGAAAACGGGAAGCCGTTGACGGTCAACAAGGTGAGCGGTGTCGCCGATCCTCTCCACGTTCTGACTTACTGCGTTCCGCGTATGGCCGAGACGGCGAGTCCGACTTTCGCCACGACGGCCTGCCCGCATATGTGGAAGGTGACCGCCGGCGGTCCGTCCACGACTCTGGACATCAAGGTGACCGACTCGTTCGGCAACGTCTACACCGAGACGATGACCCGCCCGAAGACCTTCGATGCCGAGAACTACAAGTAATGATATTCACATAATTATAATGTTTACAAACCGATAATGATGAGAGCAATAAGAAAAATCGCTGCGGCTCTGTTCCTTGCGCTTGGGGTAGGATTCTCCGCCCTGGCCCAGAACAGGGAGGTGACCGGGAAAGTCCTGGACACCGGCCAGCAACCTCTTGTCGGTGCCGCTGTCGTGCTTGACGGCACAAGCAACGGCACTGTGACCGTTAACGATGGAAGCTTTTCCATCTCGATCCCTTCCGGGGACGTGACCGTCGAGGTGTCTTCACTCGGATACCTCAGCAAGAAAGTCGTCATCCCTGCCTCCAAATCGTCGATCGTGATTGTCCTTGAAGAGGACAACCTGATGCTGAACGAGACCGTGGTCGTCGGCTACGGTGTCCAGAAGAAGGTCAACCTCACGGGCGCAGTCACTCAGATCGACTCCAAGACACTTGAGAACCGCGCTTCGCATTCCCTGTCAAGCATGCTTCAGGGAACTGTTCCGGGACTCAACATCAGCACTTCGTCCGGTAATCCGGGATCCGACACTTCGCTGAACATCCGCGGCTACACGTCCATCAACGGTGCCTCTCCGCTCGTGCTCGTGGACGGCATCGAGGACACCCTCGACCGTGTGAACCCTAACGACGTGGAGTCCATCTCCGTCATCAAGGATGCGGCGGCTGCGGCAGTTTACGGAGCCCGCGCCGCGTTCGGCGTGATTCTCGTGACCACCAAGAGCGGCAAGGAGTCCGACAAGGCCAAGGTCCACTATTCCGGCCGCTTCGGCTGGGAGGAGCCTACGACATCCACCGACTACGAGACCAGAGGTTACTGGTCCGTGTACACGCTCAACAAGTTCCGCAACAACTGCCTCGGCTCAGACTACATCCTCTACGATGACTACGACATGCAGCAGCTTCTCGCCCGCGTCAACGACAAGACCGAGAATCCTGACCGTCCGTGGGTGGTGGAGAGAGTGGTCAACGGAAAGAACCAGTGGCGCTACTACGGCAACTATGACTGGTGGCATATGCTGTTCAACGACCAGCATCCTGTCCAGCAGCACAACGTTTCCCTTTCAGGCGGCAGCAAGAGTGTGAAGTACTATGTTTCCGGAGGATACGACCGTCAGACCGGCATCATCAAGCAGAACCCTGATGTGTTCCAGAAGTACAACCTCCGCTCCAAACTGACCTTTGACGTCACCAAGCACATCAAGTTCAGCAACAACACAGCCTTCTTCAGTTCCAGCTACGACTATGTCGGAGTCGGCAACGTCGAGAACGCCATCGCCTACAGCGCCGCCCACGCTCTTCCTATCTTCCCGATGAAGAACCCTGACGGATCCTGGCTGATGCGCCCGGCGGAAGGAGTGTTCAACGGATCCTACTCAGTGGCCAACGGCCGACACATCGCTTTCGGCGAGGGCAACAACAAGAACTTCCAGAAAAGGACCAATTTCAAGAACACTTCCGAACTGACCATCACCCCGTTCAAGGGATTGACGGTTGTCGGAAACTTCACCTACATGTTCCATCAGTACAGGAGCCACTACCGTTCGACCAACATGGAGTACAGGCAGTATCCGGGAGAGGAACTGCAGGTCTACGACACCGGAGCCGGCCTTGATGAACTCTCCGAGGGAATCAAGACCTACAACTACTACTCAACCAACATCTACGCCACCTACAAGCACACCTGGAACGACAAGCACAACTTCCAGGTGATGGTCGGAGGCAACTACGAGACTCAGCACCAGAAGAATGTCGGTGCGACGGGACAGTACCTTGTCACCGATGAACTCTCGGACCTCGACCTCGTCGGAACCAGCTCTGACGGCAGCACCGTGATGACGGTTTCCGGAGGCCAGACGGAGTACGCTCTCCTGGGCTACTTCGGACGAATCAACTACGACTACCGCGGCAAGTATCTCTTCGAGATGGCCGGCCGTTATGACGGAACCTCCCGCTTCGCGGCAGGCCACAGATGGGGTATGTTCCCTTCGGCGTCCGTCGGTTGGAGAGTCAGCGAAGAACCGTGGTTCGGCTCGCTGAAGAACACTGTAAACAACTTCAAGATCAGGGCTTCCTACGGAACTCTGGGCAACCAGAACGTGAGCAACTACATCGCCATCCGCAAGATTTCGCTCAGCGACTTCTCTTCCTACAGTTTCGGAGAGTCCAGCACTTCGGCGAAATATTCAAGCATTTCCGCTCCGAACTCGTCCGACCTGACCTGGGAGAAGACAATCCACTACAACCTCGGTCTTGACATCGACATGTTCAAGAGCCGTCTGCAGTTCACCGGCGAGGCTTACATCCGCGACACCAAGGATATGCTTACCGAAGGCTACGCCCTTCCTGCCCTTTACGGCGCCGACGCTCCGAAGCAGAACACCGCTGACCTGAGAACCAAGGGCTTCGAACTTTCCCTTGCCTGGAAAGACCAGCTGCAGATCGGCGGCAAGCCGTTCGGCTACAACCTGAAGTTCACTCTGAGCAACTATGACTCGGAGATCACCAGATACAAGAACGACAACAAGACTTTCGCCAAGAGCTACTACGAAGGAATGAAGCTCGGTGAGATCTGGGGCTTCGTCGCCGACGACCTGTTCCAGTCCGACGAGGAGGCTGCCGAATATTCATCGCAGGTGGACCTCTCCTACGTCAACAAGAGAGTCCCGGGCGGTGTCTGGAAGGGCGGTGACCTCAAGTACATCGACCTCGACGGCAACGGAAAGATTGACATCGGCTCCAACACCGTCGACAAGCCTGGAGACCGCAAGATCATCGGCAACTCGCGCGTCCGTCTGCAGTACGGATTCACGCTTGGCTTCGATTATCTCGGCTTCGACGTGTCCGCGTTCTTCCAGGGGACAGGCAACTTCTACTGGTATCCTGACAACACCTCGTACGCTTTCTGGGGACCGTTCTCACAGCCGATGACTTCCTATTTGGACAAGGATTTCCTGTCAAAGTGCTGGGACTACAACAACACGGACGCCTATTTCCCTCGTGCCGTAAGCTACTATGCCTACACCAGCGGCGCGCCTCTGTACAGGGTGAACACCCGCTATCTCCAGAATCGCCGCTACCTCCGCTTCAAGAACCTTTCAGTCGGCTACACCATTCCTAAGAAAGTCACGAAGAAGGTCGGCATCGGCGGTCTGAGAGTCTATTTCACCGGAGAGAACATCGCTTACTGGTCTCCTCTGAAGAAGCACGCATCCCACATCGATCCTGAGGCCGCGTTCAGCAGGGACGGCAGCTACAGCAGGTCCTTCTACCCTTGGCAGAAGTCCTATATGTTCGGTGTTGACATCACTTTCTAGTCTCTAAATGGAAGATGAATATGAAAAAGTATATCGTATTGCTTGCTGCAGCCGTTTTAGCGTTCGCTTCTTGCGATGATCTGCTCGACAAGACCCCTCAGTCCCAGTTGAGTCCGGAGTCGTACTTCAAGAATGCGACCGACCTGCAGCTTTTCACCAACCCTCTGTACAACAACCTCCTTCCTAAGGAGCCGTACGACGTGCAGAGCGACCAGTACACCGCCGCCACTCCATCATCCCTTGTCAAGGGCGGTACCAACAGGATAGTCCCTAATTCCGGCGGAAGCTGGACCTGGACCAACCTCCGCAGGATCAACACCTGCCTTGACAACATCAAGACCCAGTGCGAGGACGCGGAAGCCGCGTCCCTGTATTCAGGACTCTGCAAGTTCTTCAGGGCATATTTCTACTTTGACAAGGTGTGCAAGTTCGGTGACGTTCCGTGGCTTGACCACGAGCCGGGAACCGATGACGAGGTCATCTTCGGCCCTCGCGATACGCGCGAGGTGATAATGACCCATATGATCGAGGACATCGACGAGGCGGTCGCCAGTCTGCCTTCCACCTACGGTTCCCATAATTTCCGCGCCACCAGGTGGGCCGCGCTTGCCCTCAAGGCACGCTTCTGCCTCTACGAAGGCACTTACAGAAAGTACCACGGAATCTCCTATCCGGAGCACGACTACAAGTACTATCTCAATCTCGCCGCAGAGGCGGCGGACGAGATAATGACCGACGGCCCGTTCAAGCTCTATTCGACCGGAACCCCGGACCTCGACTACACGGTCCTGTTCTCCGAATATGACGAATGCACCAGCGAGTACATCCTTTCCATCAACTTCGACTATGGAACCCAGCTGTTCCACAACGCCACCGCAATGGCCCTTATGAACAGCCAGGGCCGCAACAGCCTGACCAAGAAGTTCGTGGATGCCTACCTGATGAAGGACGGCACGAGGTTCACCGACAAGGAAGGCTGGGAGAAGATGCAGTTCAGCGAAGAAGTCGCCGACCGCGACCCTCGTCTCGGACAGACCATCAGGATCCCTGGCTACCGCAGGCTTACCGAAGAGGCCGGTTCTCTCAAGTACTCCACCACGACACTCGGCGTGGATCCTGTCGTCACTATGACCGGCTACCAGATGGCCAAGTTCCTGATGCCGGACACCAACCTCAGTTACGACAAGTTCAGCAAGTCCTACAACGACCTTTGTGTCTTCCGTCTCGGCGAGGTTTACCTCAACTATGCCGAGGCCAAGGCGGAGGCAGGCACTCTGACCCAGACAGACCTTGACAGGTCAGTCAACCTTCTGCGTGCCCGCGCAGGTATGCCGAACATGGATATGGCTGCCGCGAACGCCAATCCTGACGCCTATCTCCAGACGGAACAGTTCTACCCTAACGTCACCGGAGACAACACGGGCGTGATTCTCGAGATCCGCCGCGAAAGAGCGGTCGAACTCGCTCAGGAAGGATTCCGCTACAATGACCTTATGAGGTGGAAGGTGGGACATCTTCTCGCCCAGCCTTATTACGGAATATATTTCCCTGGTCCCGGTACCTACGACATCGACGGTGACGGCACCAACGATTACTGCCTCTACACCGAAGGCCAGTCGAAGCCAAGTTCAAGCGCAGCCACGGTCGTAGCCAAGATCGGCTCCGACATATTCCTCAGCGAAGGCGAAAGCGGCTATATGGTCTGCCACTACGGCATCGTCTTCAGTTTCGACCCGAACAGGGACTATCTCTATCCGATTCCGATCGATGACCGCACCCTTAACCCTAACCTCACCCAGAATCCTGGATGGGATGACGGTCTTGACTTCTAAAATCATTGAACAATTATGAGACTGTTTAAATATTCGTTTAAATATTCATTCATCCTTGCAGTGGCTGCAGCGCTTATGCCGCTTGCAGGCTGCGAGGAGGAATCAATTTCCGAGTCAAAGGCCATCCTCGTAGGGGAGTCGGAGATCAATCTGCCGGCGGCCGCCACGAGCAGGACGCTGACCGTCTATGCCGACGGCACCTGGCAGGCCGATGTGACCGACATCTGGCTTTCCGTCACCCCGACCTCCGGTCAGGGCACGATGGACATCACGATCACGGCCGAGGAGAATTTCGCCGAGGAAGCACGCGAGGCCAGCCTCATCATCAAGGGCGCTTCCACTCTTGAAGATGTTACCGTTCCTGTCAGACAGAAGATGGACAGGTTCAGGGACGTGACCGCACAGACTGTTACGGAGGCTCTCGCCCTGAAGGAGGGAGACCTTGCGAAACTGTCAGAGTGCCAGGTCGTTGCGCAAGGCAAGAGCGGCTTTGTCGTCAGCGACGGCACGAGCTGCATCTATGTTGTCGGCACTGACAACACCCTCAGCCTCGGGTGCAGGCTTACCCTCACCGGTGACGTGGTACAGCTCAACGGCATCAGCGTGATCGACCTCGAGGACGCCTTCCCTGTTTCCGAGGGGACCGTTGAATATCCTGACGCCAAAGACATTACCGGCGAGACGGCCTACGCTCCCGGCAAGGTTGAATATGTCACCGTCACGGCAGTCTATGCGACCGGTGACAAGCTCTCCATCGACGGCAAGCAGGTGGCCTCAATCTACGAATCGACTGAAGATTATTCTGAAATCGCCGGCCACAACACCATTTTCACAGGCTACTATCTGGGTGAAGGCAGAAATGGCCACGTAATCCTCGCTCTTTCCTATGAAGATCTCGGAAAGGCTGAGATCAGCGGCAAGGAACTGCCTTTCAAGGATGATTTCAGCTGGCTCGCCCCGTTCATCGAGGAAGCCAACGCCAAACTTCCGGCCAAGAACAGAATCACTGACTGCGTCAGCCTTGTGACACCGGCCACGGACGGCTGCGCCAACATCTATTCCACACTTGTCAACAACGGAATCCTTGTGCTTGACGAACTGCGGGCAAGAGGTTACACTGACCTGAATCCGTCCTCCAAGACGATCTATCTGCAGGACCAGTACTTCAAGTTCGGCGCTACCGGCAAGGTTTCCGGCCTCACTCTGCCTAACTTCAAGATCGACGGGTCGATGGACCTGTTCCTCTCCTTCAAGTGGTGCTCGCATATGCCTAAGAGCACCAATCCTGACGCCACCCAGCTCGTAGTCGAGATCGCAGAAGGTCCGGGAGCCATCGAGACCGCCGCCGGGCAGGCTCAGACGAGCGACCTCATCAACCATAGCCAGAAGCAGGGCGAGATGTTCTGGAACGAAGCGATGGTAAAGGTCATCGGAGCCACGGCCGAGACAAGGCTTTCAATCCATCCTTACGGCGAAATCACAAGCTCCACCATATTCCGTTACTATCTCGATGACATCCAGGTCGTTTCGGCAGAAGGAATGATCGAGGCGAACGTAGAGGTGGGCGGCATCGAGAACGATCTCGTCACCTTTGACGGCACTCCTGCGGCTCCGGTGGCCTTCACGGTCAAGTCCGACGCCGACTTCACAATCTCCACGACGGCAAGCTGGCTGCATCTCGATGTGGCAGAAGGCCTTGCAGGAGAGGAGACTGCAGTCACGCTGACTTGCGACCAGAGCGAACTCAGCACCCTGCGCCAGGGAGAGATCGTGATCAAGTCCGGCCTCACGACCCGCAAGGTCCAGGTTGTGCAGAGCGCTGCCGGACAGACGCTTTCTCCGTTCATCAGCATCGTGGGCGGCAACTATGTCAACGTCAACGGCACAGTGACTTCGGCCACGGTTTCCGTCCAGGCTAACGTCTCCTATGAGGTTGAGGTGACCGAAGGGTCTGACTGGCTTTCTGCCGAGGCAGTCGGCACCAAGGCTATGGTCGACGTGACCACGGTCGCTCTCACACTCGCCGAGAATTCGGGTTCCGCCAGCAGAACCGGCAAGGTAAGGGTCTACAACACGGCCGAGAATGTCGAGGCCTGGATCACCGTTACCCAGACTCCTGCCGTGATAACCCTCGCCAAGTGGAATCTCAGCGCAGAAACCATGTCAGCCTACGCTGACAAGTTCGGAGGTACTGCCGGAACCAAGGACAAGGCTGCCGGCGACGGAGGAATGTATGTTCCGGCCAATGGAGGCGGTTCGGGCAAGATTTCCTATGTGCAGGTTGACAAGACCGACATCGACAAGAACAGCGCGGCCTCCCGCATCGTCGGAAAGACCGGAGAACCGTACATCACCGGCGGCTGGCCTGGAGACTACTGGCTGTTCACCGTCGACTATCCTGAAGGTATCCCTGTCGGAGCCAAGATCCACGGTTACTTCGTGACAAGGGCTTCCGCCGGCGGAATGAAGTACTTCCTCGCCGAAATTCTTGACGGAGACGAGTGGAAACCTGTCACTGCGACCACCACTTCCAAGGTCAACGATGAGGATGTCACCTACAACATCAGCCAGAACAAGACGGCTGACTTCACGGTTGACTTCACCTACGTTGCCACAAAGGCTTCGAAGGGATTTCAGGTAAGGGTCAAGTGCGTGGTCAACTCCCGCGCCGGCGGCAGCGGCCCTCTCGATGTGCCTAACGGCGGCACCCACAGAATCAGAGGTGAGGAATCCAGTCCTTACTTCGAGATGACGCTGTAGAAAGCGCCGTATCAAGATAAAAGACCGGTCGCAAGGCCGGTCTTTTTTTATTTTATGAATATTCAAGCGTTTGTCATCTTGACTTCGTCAGTTCCTTGAGTTCGCAGTCGGCTTTGATCTTGTCGATTATCGCGCAGACGATCCTGTAGGTCGTGCTGTCCTTGGTGTAGACCGCCGGAGCCATGAAGTTGACACGTCCCTGCTTGCGCAGAGTGTTGGCGAAAGCCTTCTTCTTGGGCGCGGCCGGGTCATAGACGGCTATCGCGTGCCCGCCGAACATCTTGACAATCTTCATGCACGGGATGTCGGTCTCCCCGTCCCCGAAGTAGATCATCTGGGGGTAGGGGATTCTTTTCTTGTCCTCGGCGATGCTCTCGTTGACCATCTTGTTGTCGTGGGAACTGAATATGCCCTTGTTGATCTTGAAGATGTACTGCGTCTTGGCGGTGTAGTCAACGGCTATTCCAGGCCATTCGGCCTCGCCGTCGGCGTTGTACATGAACGCGCTGGCGAAGATGTGCTTGAACTCCCCGGCTATCCGGCTGCCCTCGATGATCTCCTTGAGGCCGGATGAGTTGATGTAGTGTTCGATGACCACACCTCTTGAGGCACCATATTCATTGATCAGGGAGAACCATTCCTTCACTCCTTCGAAAAGCTCGATGTGCCTTCCGAATTTCCGGAAATCGCTGCGGCGGAGTTCCACACCGCACTTCTTGGCTTCGTCGAACATCATCTTCATGTATGAAAGGACATTGCTCGCATCCTGCCCGACGGCTAGTCCGTCGCTCATCTTCCAGAACTCTTCAGGGGTCTTTCCGACCGCCTGGATGAATCCGAACTCCTGCATGTTGCCGGGAGAGAGAGTCCCGTCAAAGTCATAAATCAGCGCTACGATAGGTTTCTTCTTCATGATTTCGCCACAAATAACCGGTTTCTGCAAATATAGCATTTATTCCTTTCCGGAATCCGGCAGTTTCTTTTTATTTTTGTCTGCTATTAATCAAAATTTCATTATGGATCATTATTTGACTAGATTGCAGAACGCGACCAGGAAATACTGGGACAAGTCAGCCCTGAACACTCTGGGCGGAGAGTCCTTCACTTACGCGCAGATGGCCACCCACATCGAAAAGCTTCACATCTTCTTCGAGAAGGTTGGAGTGAAGAAAGGCGACCACGTCGGACTCTGGGCCAAGAACAGCGCCCGCTGGGGAATGTCGTATCTTGCGGTCAACACATACGAAGCCGTAGTTGTCCCTATCCTTGCGGATTTCACCGCAGACAGCGTAGAACGTCTGGTGACCCATTCGGACAGCGTCGCTCTTCTGACGAACGCTGACAAGTGGGAGAAGCTGAATCAGAAGGCGATGCCGGAAATGCGCTTCGCCGTCGACGTGGACAGGCTTCTGCTTCTCTACTGCAACGATCCTTCAGTTCAGGAGGCTTGGGACAGTGTGGAAAAGACTTTCGCTGAGAAATATCCTGACGGATTCGGCCCGGAGGATGTTGTCTATCCGGTCGACAACTGGGACGACCTCGCCGTCATCAACTACACTTCCGGCTCTACGGGCAACCCTAAGGGCGTGATGCTGACCTACAGAAACTTCTGCGCCACCATCGAGTACAGCCAGGTACACCGTCCTACATCGGAGAAGTACAGGATGATCTCGATGCTGCCTATGGCTCACATGTACGGTCTTGTGACTGAATTCATCTATCCTCTCTGCAACGGCACGTCGATCTACTGGCTCGGCAAGGCTCCTACTCCAAGTACTCTTATGAAGGCCTTCCAGGAAGTGAGACCTTACCAGCTGATCACCGTTCCGCTCGTGATGGAGAAGATCTTCAAGTCCAAGGTGAAGCCTATGCTTGACAAGCCGGTGATCAAGGTACTGACCAAGATTCCTGGAATCAACCAGATCATATTCAAGAAAATCCGCGAAGGAATGATTGCCGCATTCGGCGGTGAGGTCCAGGAGTTCATTATGGGAGGCGCCGCCGTCAACCCTGAGGTCGAGAAGTGGTTCAACAGGATCAAGCTGCCTTACACCGTGGGTTACGGTATGACTGAGGCCGCTCCGCTCCTTGCCTACGAGAATGCCGGAAAATATGTTCCCGGTTCCTGCGGCAAGCCTGTCGACTGCGCTGAAGTGAGGATCAATTCCGACGACCCTCTCCACATCGTGGGCGAGATCCAGGCCAAGGGTGACAACATCTGCATCGGCTACTACAAGAATCCTGAGGCTTCGGCCAACCTGTTCACCGAGGACGGCTTCCTCCGTACCGGGGACCTCGGTCTGTTCGACAAGGACAACAACCTCTTCATCAAGGGCAGAAGCAAGTCGATGATTCTCTCCGCCAACGGTCAGAACATCTATCCCGAGGAGGTCGAGGCCGTGGTGAACAACCAGCCTTATGTGCAGGAGTCCGTCGTGGTCGACCGTTCAGCCAGACTTGTGGCCCTGGTTTATCTCGACCAGGAGGCCATCAGGAAGGCAGGACTCGACCAGGAGGCCATCGCCGACATCCCTGAACGCATCCGCATCAACTCCAACAGACAGCTGCCTAACTACAGCCAGATCACGAAGGTCGAGATTGTGGACCAGCCGTTCGAGAAGACTCCGAAGATGTCAATCAAGCGTTTCCTCTACAAGTAGAATCTTTCTGCGGACCGGATTCCGGTCCGGATGGGAATATGAAATTATTCAGAAAACTTTACTGCGCGCTGGCCGCCTTCGGGCTGTCGGCCGCTTTTTCTTTCGGCGCGGCGGGTCAGACATATTCATCGGAAGACCTGCATTTTGTCCCGCCTTCCGTTCCGAGATACGCCGTTTTTGCGGGAGACACCGTCCGATTCGACCGCAGCGACCTCTATGAGAGGATGGACAGGGAACTCATCTCGTTCACGTATATGCATTCGTCATCCCTTCTGATGCTGAAGAAGTCCGACCGCTACTTCAGGCAGGTCGAGCCTGTCCTGCGGTTGAACGGCGTGCCTGACGACCTTAAGTACCTGATGGCCATCGAGAGCAGCCTAAACCCGAAGGCGTATTCCCCGGCGGGCGCTGCCGGCCTGTGGCAGTTCACCAAGACGACGGCCAAGGAATATGGTCTCGTCGTGGACACCGAGGTGGACGAGCGCTACAACACCGAGAAGGCGACTGAGGCGGCGTGCAAGTACCTCCGAGCCGCTTATCAGAAGTATGGCGACTGGATGACCGTTGCGGCGAGCTACAATGCGGGACAGGGAGGAATATCCCGCCGTCTGGAGGACCAGAGGCAGAAAACGGCTCTGAACCTGTGGCTCGTCGAGGAGACTTCAAGGTACATGTTCAGGCTGCTTGCCGCCAAGATGTTGTTCGAGAATCCTGCGTCGTTCGGCTTCAGGCTCGAGACGTTCGAGAAGTACCCTTGCTACGCTCCGAATGAGGTCGTGACCGTAAGCGGTTCCATCCCGAGCCTCGTCGATTTCGCCGAAGAACACGGAACCTCGTACTACAAGCTCAAGGAGGCCAACCTTTGGCTTCGCGACAACAAGCTTCTGAACAAGGCCGGCCACACCTACAAAATCGTCATTCCGAGCGACAAGTGACGCTCCGTCAATGAATATGACCGCACAAGAAAAGCGGGACGGCTTCCGGCCGCCCCGCTTGACTTTTTCAGTCCCGTTGAACCGGGCAGGATTAGAATACGTAGGCTACGCCGACGTTGAGTCTGTTCCTCTTGATTTCAAGAATAGATGAACCCCTGTCCATCATGCCGAAGTCGTAACCGACAGTGAATCTGATCATATCGTAGAGTTCCAGTCCGATTCCGCCTCCAAGCTGTACATCGAAGCGCTTGTAGTCAATACTGGTGGTCTGTGTGAGTATCTCTTTGAGATCTCCATCGTATAAATCAAATTCAGTGCTTCCAATCTTGCCTTTAGATGAAATACCATAGGAAAAGGTTGGTCCGGCATAGATTATTCCCTTGATTCCGTCGCTGATAGGAAGGGTGAAGTTGATGTCTACAGGAACGCCAACGTATGTTTCTGTAAAATCCATAGTGGTTACTTTAAGGTCAACATCATTCTTTGTAAGATAGGAGAAGTAAATTCCCGGAGCGATTCCAAGTCCGGACTGTCCGATCTTCAGGTTGTAGGTACCGCCGGCGAAGAATCCGTTCAGGTTCGCCTTAGCGTTCACTATTCCCAATGCGTTGAATTTGGTTTCTGCGTTGGCGAATCCGAAGCCGACGGAGAGCTGTGCGAATGCATTTGTTCCGAGGAGCATCAATGATGCTGCAAGGACAGTAGTAATGATCTTTTTCATAACTGTAAAAATGAAGTTAAAAAGTTATTTCTTGAATTTGAGGGCCTGGGCCTCGATGAGTGCTTTGTCGTTGAAGTAGTCGATTTTCATCGACTTCTTCACGTCGTCGAGCGTCTGCGCAGCGACCTGCTCGGCTGCCTCGCTTCCCTTTTTGAGAATGTCATAGACGGCCGGTATGTCTTTTTCATATTCCTTCCTGCGTGCTCTGATCGGCTCGAGCTCGGCGTTGAGAATCTTCTCGAGGAACTTCTTGACTTTCACGTCGCCAAGACCGCCTTTGCGGTAGTGTTCCTTCAGTTCGTCGAGGTTGGCATATTCAGGAAGGAAGAGCCCGAAGTGCTCGTCGCGGCAGAAGGCGTCGAGGTAGGTGAAGACAGTGTTGCCTTCAACGTGGCCCGGGTCGCTGACATTGATGTGCAGCGGGTCTGTGTACATCGACATCACCTTCTTGTGCATCTCCTCTGCGGTTTCGGCGAGGTAGATGCAGTTGCCCAGGGACTTGCTCATCTTGGCCTTTCCGTCGATGCCCGGCAGCCTGAGGCAGGCGGCGTTGGACGGCAGAACGGCCTTAGGCTCGACTAGGGTCTCGCCGTAGATTCGGTTGAAGCTCCGGACTATCTCGACAGCCTGCTCCAGCATTGGCTTCTGGTCCTCTCCCACCGGCACGTCTGTGGCCTTGAAAGCCGTTATGTCGGCGGCCTGAGAGATCGGGTAGCAGAAGAAGCCTACAGGAAGTCCGCTTCCGAAAGCCTGCTCCTCTCCGTCCTGGCCGAAACCCCTCATCGCGATCTCGGTCTTGACCGTAGGGTTGCGCTGCAGCCTGGCGACCGTGACGAGGTCCATGTAGTAGAACGTCAGCTCGGTGAGTTCAGGGATCTGGCTCTGGATGAAGAGTGTCACCTTGTCAGGGTCGAGGCCGACAGACAGGTAGTCGAGGGCGACCTCTATGATGTTCTGACGGACCTTCTCAGGGTTGTCGAAATTGTCGGTAAGGGCCTGCGCGTCAGCGATAAACACAAACATCTTCTTGTAGTCGCCGGCGTTCTGGATGGCCACCCTGTTGCGCAGGGAGCCGACGTAGTGGCCGATGTGGAGCCGCCCTGTCGGGCGGTCGCCTGTAAGTATGATCTTTTCTGACATATTCCTATTTTATGAGATTCAAAAATTCATTCCTGGTGCGCGATGAACTGAGGAAGACTCCCGAAAATGCGGAAGTGGTCGTGATGGCGTTGGACTTCTGCACGCCTCTGAGCGACATGCAGGTGTGCATCGCCTCGATCACCACCGCAACGCCAAGCGGATTCAGGGCCTTGTCGATGCAGTCGCGGATCTGTACTGTCAGCCTTTCCTGTACCTGAAGTCTGCGTGCGTAGGTTTCGACCACCCGGGCGATCTTGCTCAGGCCGGTTATCTTTCCGTCTGGAATATAGGCGACGTGACACTTGCCGATGAACGGCATCAGGTGATGCTCGCACATCGAGTACATCTCGATGTCCTTGACCAGCACCATCTGGCGGTACTCCTCATCGAATATGGCGGAGCGGACAATCTTCATCCCGTCCTGTGAATATCCCTGCGTGAGGAACTGCAGCGCCTTCGCGACACGCTCGGGAGTCTTTGTCAGCCCTTCACGCTGAGGGTCTTCGCCAAGCAGCCTGAGTATTTCCTTGACGTGCGCGGCTATCTCCTCGGTGGGCTTTTCTCCGTATATTTCCTGTTTTTCGTAAGACATTTTCTTCGGTACAGTAGTTGATAAGTCAACTTGACCTGCAAAATTAGGCAAAAAATAGTTATAGTTATGAATTTTTGCATATCTTTGGGGGCAAAGAGATGACCTTTAGAGGTTTTGTAGAAAGAAATTGACTGAATATTAACAATTTAATTGTTCGCTAACATGTATTGGACACTTGAACTTGCCAGCAGCCTCGACGATGCTCCGTGGCCTGCGTCTAAAGAGGAACTTATCGACTACGCCAACCGCTCCGGAGCTCCGGAAGAAGTTATAGAGAACCTTACCGAACTTGAAGACGACGGCGAGGTTTACGAATCCATCGAAGACATCTGGCCCGATTACCCCACCAAGGAGGACTTTTTTTTCAATGAGGAAGAATATTGATTGATAATCAACGAGTTACAACGATTTATTTAATTAATGGCGTTGTAATTTGCACCCGGTTTTGCGCACTCTCACTGACGTGCGCATCCGACTGATACAAGACTGAACACCGCGGCACTCAGAGTCCGCAAAGCGAGTTAGGTTATATCGCACCTGACTCGCTTTTTGTTTTTATGTGGCTAACCATTAATGATATAGAGTTATGATAAACAACATTACAGTACCTGAGTACAAGGAAATTTTGCCGATGATCTGTCTGGATGACTCGCATCATCTCAACGGCAATGTGGTGGATGACGCTTCTCTTGAGGTCATGCTACGCATCGAAAAGGAGATGCAGAGGCTCAAAGTTATGGGAAGTGATGAAAGGCGCACCCTGTGGCTGGAGATTCATCTTCCGGGACGTGGATACCAGTGGGAAGTATGGGGCACAGAACGAAATGTATCATAGGTGTAATGGGGTTGGGAGGGTGTAGAGTGGTGTGAGTGTGAGAGTTAGAGATGAGATGGAGGGGTTCGGGGTGCAAAACGAAATGTTACAAAGGCGCACGAAAATGTTACATCAGAGGGGAATTTGAAGGGTGCGTTTGAACGAAACCTTTACATCGCCGGGAGAAAGGGCTACAGCGGCCCGATCTTCCGGCTTTTTCCGTGCCTTTTGCGGCCATCTGGAGGCCGGAGGGATAAGTGGCCAATAATGCGGCGAACGTGCGTCAGAGGGCGATTCTGAGCCTCCTGCGGGAAGCCCGGGAGGTCCGGCGGCAACGCCGTGCGATCCGGGCACGGCTGGCCGTTGAAGACCGTTTGAGCGGCCGTTCAAACGGGGCTGAAACGCCACCGGAAGGCAGATCCGGCGGAAGAACCGCCGAAGGGCAAAAATGGGTAAGACGGTCACTAAGACGGTCACTAAGACGGTCACTTTGCGCCGACATCCAAAACGAAATGTAACGATAAGACGGTCATTAAGACGGTCATTTTTGAGCATTTTGGAGCGGAAATAACCCGTGAAAACGGCAGATAGGTGCGGAAATATGCCTATACAAAACGATTAATAAGCGGTATATTTAACCCCTTCAGGGGTGTCGAGGGGCGTTCAAAGGGCGTTCAATCAGCGGTTTATGGGAGGGAAAGGGCGGGAATAAGGTGTGCGAGATACGGTAAAATGGTTATATTTGCCAAAAAGGTGTAGATATGAAGTGGTTTGAGGATATTGACTGGGAAAAACTTTCCCTGCTCATAGTTTCAATTGCCGCGCTGATAGCTTCTGTCGATGTTTTGCTTGTTACTGTGATAAAAGTCATGAAATAATAAGCGAACAGAATGACAATATAAGCGCAATAGCAGCGATTACCGTAGACACTATCCAGCGGGTATTCTCCTCTATAGGGAATTTCAATTTAGGGTTGTCGTAAAGAAGCAGTCTGCCCTTCTCGGTCAGCCTGACTTTTATTCCTTCTTTACATGTAGCGAGGGTCACCAATCCGAGAGCCTCCAACGTGTGAAGAGCGGCACCTTCGATGCTCCGGTAGCCGAATCCTTCGGAGTAGTCAGGGTTGGCAGCGTCCACCTGCCTGAGCACCCTTTTCTCAGTGTTTGAAAGATTTACTACCGGCCTCGCCCTCCTCTCTCGGTCAGCCTGACTTTTATTCCTTCTTTACATGTAGCGAGGGTCACCAATCC
>CAVCDF010000097.1:0-2916 GCA_963600795.1 Anaerotignum sp.
GCCGTCACGTCGGCTGTCCGCAAAAGTTCGAGCGATTGTTCTGAACGTACGCTTGGGGATGGCCGATGATGTCGGCGTTTTCGCCCGCTCGGAGGGGGGCCTGGGTATAAATATCTGCAACAGGAAGCAGCGGACGGCTATCGCCGCCGCTGCGGGATTTCGCTCGGGGATTATCTCTATATTGCTGACTGATACAAGTTTGCCCTGAGATATTTCTCTGCTTAAGACTTGTAGCCGGCCTGACCGCCAGGTGGCTTGGCCACAATTGGACGGAGTCCGGATGAACGATCTGCTTATGCCTCGATTTTACGCCAATACTCGGTTTTCTGACTGCTGGTCCTCGGTGGGGAATGTGACTTTCTATCACCGGGATGGGGTATGCTATTTCAGGAGCAAGGCATATTCGGAGTATGTGGGGACGGCTGAGCAGCTGGAGAGAAAGGAGTTGCACCATCGGGCGATATTGGCTTGGCAGAGACTCGAGGCGGAGGTCCAAAAGGAATGGAGGGCACTGGCAATAAGTGTTGAGGCGCACCGGCCTCCGTTCGGGGATGGCAACCACATCAGCGGGTACAATCTGTTCGTGAGCGCTTATCACGGGTTTGCGCAGCTGGGTGATGAACACATCCCGGTGCCGCAGAAGTTTGAAGCATTTCCCATATTCAGTCTGGATTTCCTGGGCTGCTCGATGGCCTCAGAGTCGGAGATGTTGTTGAGTTTCAGGCTGACGGTGTGCGGGGTTGAGGTGGCTTCACGGTATAGAGTGCTGGGGAAGATTCAAATCGAGGAACCAGGAGTCGGCCGGAATCCAGGGAAGATGAGGAATTTTCTCTCGACATCTGTACCATCGGGAATGGTGTCGGAGGTGGAGTTTATAGTGCCGCGGAAAAGGTTCGACATCTCGGTATTCCAGATTCATATCCGCTACCTGCTTCTGGATTCAGCGGCCGGCTACAGGTCGCAGTATCATTCCTTGTCAGCGCTTGCAAATCTGGCCTGATTCCGAGTCCTTCCCGGCAAAGGAAAGCAATGTAAAGCACTATAAACCAAGACTATTCCTTATATTATCCTGTCGGATATCTTTGCTTTCAGAAATCAATAGAAGATTATGAAAGCACTGCCATCAATTGCATTCAATGACTTCTCGGGTTCGGCCGGAGATGTGACCGCCAAGACTTCCAAGTCAGGCACGGTTCTCACTGTTCGTCCGTTCCCGAGCAAAGTCACCAGTTCAGCCCAGAAGACGAAGAGGAATGCCCTCTCCGCCATATCCCGCGCATACAAGACTCTGGATGATGATCAGATGGTAGCCTGGGCGAAGCTCGCGGAGAGGATGAAGGGGATTTCCACCTTCGGAGTCGCTGCAGAGATGACCGCCCACAATGCATTTGTCCGCATCAACTCCAACCGCGCCCTGGCGGGGATGTCGCTGCTGTCCGACGCCCCGGTCTATACTTCCGATGTGCCTGAGGTGGATTATGAGGACTTCTGGGTTACGCCCGAGAAAATCGTGTTCGTGGGGCTGAATGTGCCGTCCTCGAGTTACCGCCTTGTTATGAAGATGTCCCGTACGGAGAGTACGGGAGTTTCATCCGGTTGGGGCAACACTGTGATCGTGGCTCCGGCGCTCTCGCCTGACTGGGGAGATGCGGACATCACTGAGGGTTATCTCTCGACCATAGGATTCCTGCCTGTTGCCGGGCAGAAGTATTTCCTCTCGTTCTGGTGGATGGACACCGAGACTGGCTTTACCGGCGAGTCTATGATGGTGTCGATCATCTGTCAGGAGCTCTCGGCCGTCAAGAAAGAAGTGTTTGTGGCCCGCAAGAGGATCGAGGAATCCGACCTTGCCTCCGGCGGCAATGTCCCTGAGCTCGACCTTGAGTTCAGCCCGGCATCGGGAGTCGTGAGTGTAGCGGCCACTATGGAAGGCAGGCCAAGCTACGCAAGTTCTGAGTGCCAGACTCTTGAGAAGCTGACGGATATCCCTGCAGGAGACAGTATGCAGCTTGCCCGCGCCGGCGAAGCCGGCGACTATCAGCCTCAGACCTACGCCATCTGGATAAGGCAGTACACCAACTATAAAAAGATCACCTTCGCCCACCGTGGAGGCTACTACGAGAAACCTTCCTATATGGAAAGCACGTCGGTATTCTATTGATAACCGTTTCTTAATCGCCTGATAAAGACCATCGCTATGACAATAAGTTCAAATTCCAACAACTTCGGCCACGCCGATGCAATTCAATTCAACGCCTTCCTGTCTTCGGATATGGTCATTCTGAACGGAAAGTTCACCGTGGACACGACTACAGCTGAATATGCTGCCGCTTCCGTGCTGGAGATTTCCCTGCCGGGGCTGACTCTTGAGAAGAGCGCAGTGGCAAACGTCTACATCCGCACATCCGAGACAGTGACGATAGGCTCATACTCCAGCACTTACCAGATCGGGACGGTGGTCAAGACCTGGATAAGCGAGGGAGGCAAGCTCTGCATCGAGAAGTTCTCGCACTACGATGACCTCGGGCAGTATGAGCTGCTCTTCTGCACTATGTACGCAGGGAAGAACTTCCGCGGGGATGTGGCCAAGTTCACCAAGACAACCATCACGTTCACCTACGAGAGTTCCAAATCCGTGACTCCGAGCGAGCGCATCTGCATCGTGGAGGACGGCTGGTGCTTCCTGCATTTCTACTACAGCAACGCGATGTCGTTTTTCCGTGAGGCAATAAAGGCGACCATTAACGGGCTTCCGACCGACATCTCGGCGGACATCTATCTCGTGGGAGGTTCGCATCAGGCCACCCATAAGGGATGCTGGATTGCCGAGGCTCGCATCGAGAACGGAGTATTCTCAGTTCCCGAGCCTTCATCCTCCGCCGGCAGCACCGGATATGAGCCGTTCGTGTTCGCGTT
>CAVCDF010000098.1:0-3115 GCA_963600795.1 Anaerotignum sp.
ACTACACTTTCACCCAATGCGTCTACACGCAGGCTCCGAACCGCATTCCCGGTTTCCATCTGCGCATCCGCGATGACGGTTCCTATTTCAAGGAAATGCACTGGCCTACCTGCTGCCCTTCAAACATCAACCGCGCCCTTCCGAACTACATCATGAATATGGCTATGCTCAACGGCAACGGTGAACTGCTCTGGCTGACCTACGGTCCTGCCCACCTGAAGACAAGGGACGGGAAGTTCGACATTCTCTGCGAGACTGAGTATCCTTTCCGTGACAACCTTACATTCACGCTCAATACCGTTCCGCGCAATCAGGTGCTCCGTATGCGCATCCCGCAATGGTGTACCGATCCTTCCATATTCATTAACGGGAAGGCGCTGAAGTTCACCGTGAAAGACGGTTATGTGGTTCTTTCCGGCAAATGGAAGGCCGGGGACAAGATCCGGATGACTTTCCCGATGCAGCCGAAGCTTGTCAAAGGCAACGAGAAGTTCCCGTATTTCGAGGGCAGGAAGGCTCCTTCCTGGGGCATTATGGTAAATTACAACGGAGGTATGGTTCTGGACGGATTCGTTGATCAGGGGCGCTGCGCATGGGTGACTTACGGACCGCTTCTCTTCGCGATGTCGATGCAGCAGGCCAACCGCGAGAGTTATGACATCAATGAAGAACTGTGGACCGAGTACCGCTATGCCCTGACTCCGGAGAGTCTGGACAATGTCACGGTGGACAGTCTGCAGGTGAACCATCCTTTCGACTGGAGATGGACCAACGCGCCTCTTGTGATGAATGCGAAGGCCGACCTTGTGGACTGGAATCCTGACAAGGGCGATCCGGTGATGCCTCTTGAGGCTCCAGCCATCCTTGAAAAAGACATCAACGTCAAACTGTATCCTTACGGCTTCCTCGCCTACCGTCTGACGATGTTCCCGCTTGTCGGCGAATAGTATTCTTTCTGTTTATGCCGTGAGTGTTTATGCCGTGGCCGCCGTAGGCGCGTCAGGCTGGAATGGCATTGTTTTCGCTATTCTGCGGCCGGTTTCATAAATCTGAAAGCAAATGATTAAGATTTCTGCTCTTGCCGGACAAAAGATTCTGCTGGCGACAACTGTGCTGACTATGGCGATGACAGCTTGTTCTTTTAGCCTCAATGACCCTGATGACGATCCCGGCAACGGTGATGCGGTCACTTATCCGAGCGCCATTTCAGGGCTTACCGCATTCGACATAACGATAGACAGGACAGCTTTGACCGAGACGGAGACCGTTCCGACAGAAGGTGACGAGGCTGAAGACTATATCGAAAACAACACTTTCTCCAGCAACCTGGACATTGTCTTCAGCGGTGCTTCCGCAACTGTGTCAGGGGACGTTGACGGGGTGACTGTGACAATCAACGGTGCGGATGTGGTTGTCAATTCCATAGCCAAGAAAGTGTGCCTCACCGTGACCGGCTCCACTTCCGACGGCTTCCTGAAAATCTACAGCGAAAAGAAGTTCGAGCTGAAACTGAACGGAGTGAACATCACCAACCCGAACGGTTCGGCCATCAATATCCAGAGCGGTAAGCGCGCTTACATAGTGTTGACGGAAGGTACGTTCAATACGCTCACAGACGGTACTGAATATGGAGATGCCATCGACGGCGAGGATATGAAGGCCTGCCTCTTCAGCGAAGGCAAGATGCTGTTCTCAGGCAAGGGAACGCTGGAGGTGTACGGCAACTGCAAGGCAGGCATACGGAGCGATGACTACATCAGATTCCGCCCTGGCAACGATATCTATGTCAAGGCTTCAGCCGGCAATGCCATCAAAGCGAACGACGGGATATTCATAAATGGCGGTGTCATCAATGTGGAGACTTCCGCGGCGGCCGCCAAGGGATTGAGCTGCGACGGACTGATCCGTATTGACGGCGGCCGCACTACCGCCATCACTTCCGGCGACGGAGAACTCGATGAAGACGGAGAGGATGTCAGCGGATGCGCCGGAGTGAAAACTGACAGCATATTCGTGATGAACGGTGGGACTTTGCTCTGCAAGAGCACGGGACGAGGCGGCAAGGGCGTCAACGTCGACAAGAGCCTGACCGTCAACGGCGGCACCATCCAGATCATCACAACAGGAACGCAGTATGTCTATGGTAAACTGGAGACGTCACCCAAAGGCTTGAGAAGCGAAGGGGCGATGAATATCAATGGTGGCGACATTATGGTGCGGTGTACCGGCGGCGAAGGTTCCGAGGGCATCGAGAGCAAGTCCACGCTGGACATTTCGGGCGGCGACATCAAGGTTTACTGCTATGATGACGCGATCAACTCATCCGGAGCGCTGACCGTCAGCGGCGGCAATGTCTTCGCGATGAGTACCGACAATGACGGCATAGACTCGAATTCCACATTGACAATCAGCGGTGGCCTGGTCATAGCTTGCGGAACCGTTGTTCCGGAAGGCGGCTTCGACTGCGATGAGAACATCTTCACTGTGACGGGCGGCACCTTGATAGGCATAGGAGGATCCACATCCACGCCGACAGAACGGGTATGCACGCAGCCGACTGTCATAGTGGGCGGAAACAGCATCTCCTGCGGACAATACATCACGGTGGCAGATGCCGATGGCGGCAATATTCTTGCCTTCAACGTGCCGCGCGACTACAGGCAGCAGGGATACACCTTGCTTCTGTCTTCTCCAAAGATGACAAAAGGGAACGCGTTCACTCTCAGCACCGGGGCCAGCGTCTCCGGCGGGACAGACTTCTGCGGCTATGTCACTGACGCCACGGTCAGCGGCGGCAGCACATTGGCTTCCCTGACGGTCTCTTCAATGGTCACCACCAGCAATTACAACGGTTGGATGGGAGGCTGGAAGCCCGGCCAGGGCGGCAGACAAGGCCGATGACATCGCCCGGTTCCGGAGACTGACCGTCACGGATTTTCCTCTGCAGCATAGGGCGGCCGCATATGTGATGTCCAAACGGATCGCTCCGTCCGTCCATCACACACACGGCCGCCCAAAAATTCTATCTCAATAGTACGTTGTGAATTGCTTTCTTTTTGTATCTTTGTCATAGGTCACAACAGTCCTACAATACTTGAACCTGCTTTAAAAGAAG
>CAVCDF010000099.1:0-47658 GCA_963600795.1 Anaerotignum sp.
GCCGCCTTATGAAGAAATAGCCGGAGCCTGTTCAGGAATTCATTGTCCTGTAAGGCGATGTCCTAAAAGACGATACGGAAATCAAGAGGCGTGTCCTGACCGAATGAGCCTGTGATCCGGACCGTGGCGGAAGTGCCGTCTGCCGGCCTGCTGACCAACGGACGGCGCGCGTCAAGTTCAACTGCCACAATGTCTCCCGTGCGGATGTAGCAGAAGCGCGTCGCCTCAGCGAGAGCGTCTTCAATCATATTCAAGGATGCGGCGGCGGAAGAGAAGATTTCCCTGCCGTCTTTGAATATCCTGAACAGGTTTTCCTTCAGGCGTTCAGCTGGCTGCGATTCTGATTCACCGGTCTGCGGCACTGCAGAAGTGGGGAACAGTGGGGCGGGCAGGAACGACGTGTGGTCCAGACAGGAAGCGTTCGCGAAGCCTTCCTGAGAGTCTCCGACGAGATTCTCAGGGTAGAGAAGCGCTCCGAATCCCACCGCATCGTAGTAGCGTCTGGCGAACTTGCGTCCGATGCTGCGCCCCGGCTTCAGGATTCTTGCGAAAAAAACAGGTGAAAAGGTCAGTTCTTCCACGAATTCCGGCGGATAGAAGTCCTCGTTGTCCTTCTCCCAGGTAGTGTCCGGGCGCACGATTACGTGTCCGGACGATGTCTCGACGATTATGTTCATCGCATTCGGCTGAAGTTGGAGCGTCAGAAGAGTCTTCCGCCTCCGAATTTGTCCTTAAGACGTGCAACGCTGTTGTCAAAGGCTTCTCCTTCAAGCGGTTTGCAGGCCTGCTCTTCGCTGGCCCTGGCGGCCTCCTTCTTTTCCCTTTTGAACTGTTCCTCGAGACGTCGGAACTGGTGCTTCGTGTCCATCGTGAAGTCGCCGTCCTTGATCCAGGCGAAATAGGACGGTTCGGTTTCGAAGATTTCCCGCGCAGTCTTGCCTTTGTGCTTTCCGAAACTGATTGTCGGCTCGTTGTTCTTTCCGACGATCAGCCTGCCGGCGAAATCGACAGTGTGAGGTCTGCCGGCGACTCCGGCAAGGAATTCGACATCGTTCTTGAGGGCGAGTTCGTGATGCTTGTCAGGCTCTCTGTACATGTCAAGCTGGCCTTTCAGAACCTCGTATGTCGCCATCGTGTCGGCCTCGGCCGAATGTGCGTTCTTGAAGTCTTCGCCGCCGCAGTAGAATCTGTAGGCTGCCTTGAGGTTGCGCGGCTCCATATAGTGGTATATGGTCTGCACATCGATCATCTGCTTGGAGTGCAGGTCGACGTCCGTGGCCTCGAGGGTTTCCTGGGCCTTCGCCTTGTTCCCGGCCGGCGTCTTCGGGTCTTCGACCCTCTTCCTGCAATATTCCCTGACCCTCTCTATTTCTTCTGCCAGCATCGGCAGGTCGAACTTCGCCGAGTTGTATCCGGCAAGGTCGCTGTCTTTCAGCCATTCCACGACTTCAGGCGCAATCTCGATGAATTTCTTCTCCTCCTTCACGTCCTCGTCCTTGATTCCGTTCACAAGGCTGGCGCTCGGATCTATCGGATGCTGCCGGCGTTTCTCGTAGTCCCACGGACATACTCTCCAGGTCTTGACTTCGTGATGACCGTCGGGAAAGACCTTTACGAAACTGAGTTCGACGATGCAGTCATTGACAATGTTAAGCCCCGTGCTCTCGATGTCGAAAAACAGCAGAGGCCTTTTGAGTGAAAGCTCCATAACGGTTACCGCAGGCTACTGGACCATTATCGGCATCAGGATGCCGCAGATTTTTCCGCTCTCGGCATCATCCTCGGAAGGAACGATAAGAGCCGCCCTGCGCGCGTCCGCGAATCTCATCACGACGGTTTCGCAGCTCATGTTGGCAAGTATTTCCGTGAGGAACGTCGACTTGAATCCGATGGCAAGCTCATCGCCGCTGTAGTCGCATTCGATCTTCTCGTAAGCCGCGATCGCAAAGCCCAGGTCCTGGGCGGTGATTTCCATCTGTCCCGGCTTCAGGTCAAGCTTGATGTGGTTCGACGCCTTGTTGGCGCACACGGCCACACGCCTTACCGTGTTCAGGAACATCTGCCTGTCTATCTTAAGAACGCTCGAGTTGTTCTGCGGAATGACATCGCGGTACTTAGGGTACTTGCCGACGATCAGGCGGCAGATCATCGTCGTCTTTCCGGAAGTGAACAGCACGGTGCTGGAGTCGAATGAAATCTCAACGGTGTCGCCTTCCTTGCCGAGGATGGACTTCAGCACGCCCGCCGGCTTCTTGTGAAGGATGAACGAGCACTTCTCCGGGGTCTTGACGTCGGCGGCCGTGTAGCAGATGAGTTTGTGCGAGTCGGAAGCCACAAGCGTAGTCGATTCCTGCCCGAAGTCAAAGAATATTCCGTTCATGGCAGGTCTGATCTCGTCGTCGGCGGTGGCGTAGATGGTGCTGTTGATGCCTTCCGCCAGTTCGGCCGCAGGGAACTCTACCTTTTCAGCGTCCTCCGTTGTCCCCTTGATCTCCGGATAGTCCTCCGCAGGGAAGAAAGGAAGGGTGGAGTTTCCGCTGGTCCATCTGCACTCGATGGCGCTGTCGCTTGAAGTGCCTATGGTCACCGGCTGGTCCGGAAGTTCCTTGAGAAGGTCTATAATGTGCCTGGCGGGAACGGCTATCCTGCCTTCCTCTTCGGTCGTGTCCACTTCGATTTCGGTCCTCAGGGTGAGTTCCGAGTCGGATGCCGTGACTTCAAGGATGTTGCCCTTGAGGTCAAAAAGGAAATTCTCAAGGATAGGAAGCGCGGACTTGGCCGGGATGGCCTTCGAAATGTCCATCAGCCCCTTCAGGAGTTCAGTGCTTGATACGTTGAATTTCATATTCGTCGTGTTTTTGATATTTCATTGTGGCGGGCCGCCGGAGCGCGGTCCTGTAGTTGACAAATATAAGAATATTCCCTTAATAATATGGCATTATATTTGATTTTTTGCTCCGGGTTGCGGAAATGGTTCCCGCATCCCGGATTTGAACAATAAGTTTATATTAAATATGTCAGAAATGAAAAAAGGTGTTATTTCAGTGGTGCTGTCAGTGCTTCTCAGCGTGCTGGCGGCTTACGGTGTCGTCAAGGCGGCGACCGTGAATGCGGGTGACAAGATTGCGAGGAGCGAGAACGGAACTGTCACCAGGACTGTCAATCTGGCACAATCCGACTATCCGGACTTGACGTATGCGGCGGAAACCTCGGTAGAGGCCGTCGTTTACATAGAGGTGACCGTTACTCAGCAGTACCAGATTTCCGATCCGTTCTTCCGTTTCTTCTTCGGCGACGAGGCTCAGACCAGAGAACAGAAAGGCAGCGGTTCAGGCGTCATCATCCGTCCTGACGGCTACATCGTCACCAACAACCACGTAGTGGCCAACGCCACCAAGATTCAGGTTACCCTGAACAACAACAAGGAATATGATGCCAAAGTGATCGGCACCGACCCTGCGACGGACGTGGCTCTTCTGAAGATCGAGGCCGAGGGGCTTCCTTCAATTCCGTTCGGAGACTCCGACCAGCTCAGGCTCGGTGAATGGGTCCTCGCGGTCGGCAGCCCTCTCGGCTACCAGCTCCGTTCCACGATCACTGCCGGAATCGTCAGCGCAAAGGGCCGTTCTATGGGACAGTCTTCACGTACCAGAGGAGGCAGCGAGCTGCAGATAGAGTCTTTCATCCAGACGGATGCGGCCGTGAATCCGGGCAATTCCGGCGGTGCGCTAGTCAACAAGACCGGCGAACTTGTCGGAATCAACACCGCGATAGTTTCGCAGGACAATTCCTATTCGGGATATTCATTCGCGGTTCCGGTCAACATCGTCAAGAAGGTCGTCGAGGATCTCATAGATTTCGGCTCCGTCAAGAGAGCCGTTCTGGGAGTTTCTATGGGAAATCTTACCGATGCCCTGGCAAAGAGTCTGAAATATGATTCGCTGAATGAGATGATTGAAAAATTGAAACTTTCTTCGTCGGAAGGCGTATATATCAATGAGGTTGTCAAAGGCAGTTCGGCAGACAAGGCCGGAATCAAGGAAGGAGATGTTCTTCTGGCCATCGACGGAGTTAAAGTCAAGGACGGCTCCGAAGTCCAGGTCAAGGTGAATTCCTTCCATCCTGGAGACAAGGCAAAGCTGACTGTCGTCAGGGACGGAAAGGAGAAGGAATTCGAGGTTACGTTCCAGAGCAGCAGCACTGAGACAGGTACCGTGCTTGGTGACGGTGAGATAGCATTCTACGGAACAACTCTTAAGGAAGCGTCAAAGGAAACCCTTGACAGGTTCGGTCTCAAGAGCGGAGTCGAAGTCTCTGCCGTAGGCACCGGCAAGATGCTTGAGGCCGGCGCTTCGCAGGGAATGGTCATCACTTACGTGAACGACCAGCCGGTCAGCAAACCTCAGGATGTCCTGAACATTGCGAAATCCGCGAAGAGAGCGATTTATGTCGAAGGCATCACCGCCAACGGCAGGAAGGCTTTCTTCGGATTCAGCAAGGAATAGCGAAAGCTTGAGTTCTGTGTTTTCCCTGACGGAAAGGAACTGAAGCCTTCCGTCAGGGAAAACTATGTGTTGAAAATTGTGTATTATTTTATATGAGGCAATTAAAGATTACAAAATCGATTACCAACCGCGAAAGCGCGTCTCTTGACAAGTATCTCCAGGAGATTGGCCGTGAAGAGTTGGTTTCACCGGAAGAGGAGGTAGAACTTTCACAAAGAATCCGCAAGGGAGACCAGAAGGCTCTCGAGAAACTTACCAGGGCGAATCTGAGATTCGTGGTTTCCGTTGCAAAACAGTATCAGAATCAGGGACTCAGTCTCCCTGACCTTATCAACGAAGGCAATCTCGGCCTGATCAAGGCTGCTGAAAAGTTCGATGAGACGAGAGGTTTCAAGTTCATTTCCTACGCGGTGTGGTGGATCCGCCAGTCCATCCTGCAGGCTCTGGCCGAGCAGTCCAGGATTGTCAGACTGCCGCTCAACCAGGTAGGCTCGCTGAACAAGATCAACAAGGCTCTTTCTCAGTTCGAACAGAAGAACGAGAGGACTCCATCCAACGAGGAACTGTCTGAAATGATAGACATCCCTCAGGATAAGATATCCGACACTCTCAGAGTGTCCGGCAGGCACGTGTCCGTCGATGCTCCGTTTGTGGAGGGCGAGGATAACAGCCTTCTTGACGTCATCCCTAACGACGATTCTCCTATGGCTGACAGAGGCCTCGTGAACGAGTCGCTCAGCACGGAAATCGAAAGGTCCCTGCAGATTCTGACCGGCCGCGAGAGAGAGATCATCAAGTCCTTCTTCGGCATAGGCTGCCAGGAGATGACTCTCGAGGAGATTGGCGAAAGGCTCGACCTCACAAGGGAGAGGGTGCGCCAGATCAAGGAAAAGGCCATCCGGAAACTGAAGAAACCTTCCGCAAGCAAACTTCTTAAAACATATCTCGGCTGATGACACCGGAACTTTTCATCGCCTCGAAGGCTTCAGAAGCCATCAAGGCGCTCTACAACGCTGACATCGAACCATCGGCGCTCCAGGTCGGCGTCACAAGGAAGGAGTTCACGGGCGATTTCACCCTGGTGGTCTTTCCGCTGCTCCGTCTCTCGCATTCGACTCCGGAGAACACCGGTAACGCGATAGGAGAATGGCTCAAGACCAACGTACCTGAAATCTCTGAATATAACTGTGTCAAGGGTTTCCTTAACCTGCTGCTTTCCAACCTGTTCTGGAACGAACTCTTCTCGGGCATCGTCTCGGACAAGAATTTCGGCAACCTGCCGGCGACCGGAAAGAACATAATGGTCGAGTTCTCCTCGCCGAACACCAACAAGCCCCTTCACCTCGGCCACATCAGGAACAACCTCCTGGGCGACTCCGTGTCAAGGCTTCTGAAGGCCAGCGGCAACAATGTCATCAAGACCACCCTGGTCAACGACAGGGGAGTGCACATCTGCAAGTCGATGCTGGCCTGGCTCAAGGTCGGTAACGGGGCGACTCCTGAAAGCACCGGCAAGAAGGGTGACCATCTTGTAGGAGACATGTACGTGGCTTTCAACGACATATTCAAGAAGGAAGTCGAAGAGCTCGTCGCTGGCGGTATGGATGAAGAGACGGCCAAGAAGGAGGCTCCTTGCCTGAAGGAGGCCCACGAGATGCTCCAGAAATGGGAGGCGGGCGACAAGGAAGTCCGCGATCTCTGGGCAAAGATGAACGGCTGGGTGCTGAAGGGCTTCGACGAGTCCTACAAGGCTCTCGGAATCACATTCGACAAGGTCTACTACGAGTCCCAGACCTACCTTCTCGGCAAGGAACTGGTGCAGAGGGGACTGGATATGGGTGTGTTCGTCAAGGATCCTGACGGTTCAGTCTGGTGCGACCTGACGGCCGACGGCCTGGACAGGAAACTTCTGATCCGTTCCGACGGCACCTCCGTCTACATCACCCAGGACCTCGGCACGGCTGAAAGGCGGTTCTCCGAGCATCATCTCGACTCTCACGTCTATGTGGTCGGCAATGAGCAGAACTATCATTTCCAGGTGCTCAAGCTGATTCTCAAGAAACTCGGTTTCGAATGGTCTGACAACATATTCCATCTTTCCTACGGAATGGTGGAGTTGCCTGAGGGTAAGATGAAATCCCGCGAGGGCACGGTGGTGGACGCCGACGACCTCATCGAGAAGATGTACGAGGAGGCGAAGGCCACTTCCGACGAGTCCGGCAAACTTGCCGACATGAGCGAGGAGGACAAGGACAAGCTTTACCACATGATCGGCCTCGGCGCTCTCAAGTACTTCATCATCAAGGTGGACCCGAAGAAGACCATGCTCTTCAACCCGAAGGAATCGATCGATTTCAACGGCAACACCGGCCCGTTCATCCAGTACACCCACGCCCGCATCAGGTCGATCCTGCGCAAGGCGGCGGAGAAGGGTATTGAATATTCCGGTTCGGCTCTGCCGTCCGTACAGCTGAGCGCGAAGGAGATAAGGCTCATCAAGCTGCTGAACGCCTATCCGGGAAAGGTGGCCGAGGCCGCCCAGGCATATTCACCGGCCGTCATCGCCAACTATGCCTACGACCTGGCCAAGGAGTTCAACCAGTACTACCACGACACGCCGATCCTCAAGGAAGAGGACCAGGATGTTCTCAAGATGCGTCTGGTGCTGATCGACACCCTTTCTTCAGTGCTCCGCAAGGCGATGGGAATCCTCGGCATCGAACTGCCTGAAAGAATGTAAAACCTTCGGCCTCCGCATCCGCGGGGGCCGTCTTTAACTTGATTTTCCGTGGGACAGACGGACTACATGTTCCCGACCTCCAAAAAGGAAGTCGAAGTTTTGGGGTGGGACTACATCGACGTCATCATATTCACCGGTGACGCCTTTGTGGACCATCCTTCCTTCGGTACCGCCTGCATAGCGCGGTGGCTCCAGCATTTCGGCTACAGGGTAGCCGTCGTGCCGCAGCCCAACTGGCGCGACGACCTGCGCGACTTCAAGAAGCTCGGCGTGCCGAGGCTCTATTTCGCCGTGAACGCCGGGGCGATGGATTCGATGGTGAACCACTACACGGCCGGCAAGCGGCTGCGCCACGACGATGCGTACACTCCCGACGGCAAGGCCGGCCAGAGACCGGACTACGCTGTCAGCGTCTACACGAACATCCTCAAGGACCTTTATCCCGACGTGCCTGTCATCATAGGCGGTGTCGAGGCATCGCTGCGCCGCCTTACCCATTATGACTACTGGAAGGACGAACTTGTGCCGTCAATCCTGCAATGGTGCAAGGCCGACTACCTCTGCTACGGGATGGGCGAGAAGCCGATGCTGGAACTCACGAGGGCGATTGAAGCGCAGAGAAATGCCGGAGAAATCCGCAGGATTCCACAGATAGCGTTTCTTATGAAAGGAAAATGGAAGGTGAAGGATCCGCTCGTGCTGCACTCGTTCGAGGAATGCCGAGCGGACAAGGTCCTCTTCGCGGAGAATTTCCATCTGATAGAGACACACGCCAACATGATGCACCCGGCTACCATCGTAGAGCCGGTCGGGGACGGTTATGTGCAGGTCAATCCGCCGTATCCGCCGTCCACCACGCAGGAGATGGATTCGTTCTGGGATCTGCCGTTCACGAAACTGCCGCATCCGCGCTACAAGGGGAAGCGCATCCCGGCCTACGACATGATCAAGGACTCGATCATTACGCACCGAGGCTGTTTCGGAGGCTGCAATTTCTGCACAATCGCAGCCCATCAGGGGAAATTCATCCAGTCCCGTTCACAGGAATCCATACTTAAAGAAGTGCGGAAGCTGGCGAAGATGCCGGGCTTTTCCGGGAATATCTCCGATCTGGGCGCCCCTACCGCGAATATGTACGGGATGGTGGGCAAGAATCCCGACCTCTGCGACAAATGCCGCAGGAAATCCTGCCTCTTCCCGGCTCCGTGCCCGAACATGAACCGCTCGCACCGCCAGATTCTCGAACTGTACCGCAAGGTCGATTCCGTTCCGGGCATACGGCATTCGTACATCGGCAGCGGCATCCGCTACGACCTTTTCCTTGACAAGGACGGATTCGTCGACGAGACGTCGAAGCCGTATCTCCAGACTCTCATCCTGGACCACACTTCCGGCCGTCTCAAGGTGGCGCCGGAACATACTGAAGACAAAGTCCTGCAGTACATAGCCAAGCCTTCCTTCAGCCTTTTCGTCAGGTTGAGAAAGGAGTTCGACAAGATCTGCGCGCAGAACGGTCTCCGCACCGGAATAGTCCCTTATTTCATCTCCTCGCACCCCGGCTGCACGATGAAGGATATGGAGAACCTTTCAAGGAATCCGGCGCTCAAGGGAATATATATGGACCAGGTGCAGGATTTCACTCCGACTCCGATGACGACTTCGTCGGTAATGTTTTACACCGGCATAGACCCGCGTACGATGAAGCCGGTGTTCGTCGAACGTGACCCTGAGAAAAAGAAAAAGCAGAAATCATTTTTTTTCAGAAAATAATCATCGCGATGTGCTGCATTTCGGAAAAATGTCTTAATATTGCACCCGCATATTAAAAGAACAGTTTTTTGGTTTAGTTACAATTGCTATGACACCAGAGAAGAAGAAGAGACACGCTGTGAGCTACGAGAACATGTCAGAGCAGCTGGCGGCGGCTTTCAATGAGAAATATCCAGGCGGGTTCAATGATTATCTTCCTGACCTTGTGAAATATCCGAAGCCGGACGGCACGTCGTTCTATGCCGTAACGATCGAGACTGACGATGCGGTCTATCTCGTGAAGATCAAGGTGAAGACAGATGACGCTGATTCTCTGGAGAGATGGCTTGAGGGTGAGGAAGATGCTGAGAACGAGAGCGTAGCCGGATCTTCAGCTGACGCTCCTGCCGATTCCGCGCTGCCGGATGACAACATCTCCCAGTATGGCGGAGATGATGACGGGGCGGACGTTTAGTTGAAAGAATGGACGGAATTCACAGGCCGGTCGGGAAGCAGCGCTTCCCGACCGGCCGTTTCTTTTCCGATGCCTGTGACCTCAGGCAGTCAGCAGTGAAGCGTGGCAGAGCGCGGAGTCGCCTGCCTTGGCTACGAACAGGTACTCGTCGTCACTTTTCCTTCTTACGCCGAACGACACGTTGTCCCCTCTGTGGACTTCCCGTCTGAAATTGATGTCTATCCTTGCCAGAAGTCCGTTTGACAGCACGGCGTCAGGAAGCAGGTTGTAGAACATCTCGATGTAGTGCGTGTTGTTCAGATGACCGTTGAAGTCGCAGTCGCTGTAGCCTATTTCCGTGTCCTTTGACAGTTCCGGGACAAAGTCCCCGATTCTTCTCGGGGCACGGCACGGAGCCGGAATGTCAACGTCCGTCAGGTCGAGTTCCGGGAAGACCGGCTTTCTGGTCTTCAAGTCTATCACGCACCATTCGGTCACGCCACGGCCGATCTCTTCTCCGTCATCGTCGGTGAGCGTCACGCATCTGCTGTATGTCAGGCCGCCGCCTTTGACAGGCCACACCTTGATGTTGTAGGGATCATAGAGCCTGGGCCTTTCGTCAATCTCGAAAGCTGAACGGAGAAGCACCCACGAATAGCCGGCCTTGTTCATCACGTCCACGCCGCAACCTTCCCTGCGGATGTTCTGCCCGATTGCGTTGATTATGCTGCCGCACATTGACGGCACCGTGGCGCATCCCTGAAAGTCTATGTTCTCGGGGGACACTGAATATTCAAAAGTGTTGACTGCGTTTTTCATCATCCTTTCTTTTTTTTTGAATCCGGCTTCCCGACGTTCATCGGTGATTCCGGAGGTTTCGAAGGCAAATTTATGAAAACGGTGCCGTGTGACGAAGCAAGTGTTATGAAAGGTGCGAAAAATGTAACAAAACCCTTGTCTGGCGGAAAATTTGATGTATATTGGGGACGAAAAACCGGCTCCTTGAATTTCGTCCCACTGCGTTCCGGGATGAAATCTGACCGGTTCAACCCTGAAATATTCATTTATGAACACACCTTTGAGAGTTTCCAGAGGGTATGGCAACCAGGTCAAGTATGCGGTCATCCTGCCGCTCTTTTTCTTCGTGTTCTGCTTTGTCTATACGCCTTTCTCCTTCGACGAATTCTACAGTGTGGGCGGGAAGTCCTGGACTTTCCACCTGCTGATGCTCTCCTGCATAATGGTCGGCACCATCGCCATCACCAGGCTGGTCTTCGCCATACTTTACCGCTATGTCGGATTCAGATGGTGGCACTATGTGCTTTGGTGTCTAGGCGAGACACTTGTGGTTTCCTTCTTCTTCGCCTTGTACACCTCGCTGTTCTACATCAGGAACGGAGGAATGCCTTATTTCACCGCTCTGCCCGTCTGCTTCAAGATCGTCTCGCTGACGCTCGTGTATCCCTACCTGCTCTGCATTCTGCTCCGCATCATCACGAACAAGACCAAGGACCTGCAGCACGCCGCCGAACCTCAGGACACCTCTCTTGTGAAGTTCCACGATGAGCACGGCCGTCTGAAACTGACCATTGACCCTGCAGCCATACTTTATGTCAGCGCCGATTCAAACTACATCAACATCCACTACATTGAGAATGACAAGATCAGGGTCTATCAGCTTCGCAACTCGATGAAGAGCCTTGAAGCTGATGCCGCGAAGCACGGTCTTGTGCGCTGCCACAAGTCCTACTATGTCAATCCTCGCCACATCAAGGTGCTGAGCAAGAGCAAGAACGGCATCATCTACACCGAGTTCACCCGGGAAGGCATCGACCCTGTCCCTGTCAGCAAGCAGTATTACGACAGTCTCGCGAAGATTCTGTAGCCAGTCCGCCATCTTGACCGGCAGAAGAAAATAATTGTGATAAATCTTGAGGAAAGTGTAACATTTCCCCAGGATTTTCGTCTATAATGAGGAAACCGGACAGGAACCGGTCACGGAAAGACAGTAAATAAATGACAAGAGAAGAGTCCATAGAGTTCTACAAGGCACACGCCCGCAAACTGTTCAACATCAGCTTGCGGATTGTCGGCAATGACGCCGAAGCGGAAGAGATCGCCCAGGACACGATTCTCAAGTTCATCACAGGTGGGAGCGGTCCGCAGGGCAAACTCCAGACCGACGCCTGGCTTGCCAGAACCTGCGCCCGAAAGTCCATAGATGTACTGCGCAAGCGTCATCGCGAGCAGGCTCTGCTGAATGAATATGCTGCCGAATCATCTCCGTTGACTGACGGCGAGGACAATGAGCCGGAGACTGCGACACTGAACGGAATCACGGTTGCGGAAGTCAGGAAGGCTATGGAGAACCTGCCGGAACAATACCGCGCAGTGTTGTCTCTTGTGCTTCTGGAAGGTTTTGATTATGAGGAAATTGCTGAAATGTCCGCAGAAAGCGAGGGAACGGTGCGCACCAGGTTCTCCAGAGCCAGGGCAAGGCTGGTGGGAATTCTGAAAGCAAACCGGAAAGGTAAACTGAAAGAAAACTGAAAGAAAACAGGCGATAAGATGGAAGACATAGAGAAAATAATCCGCAGCAACGCATCGGCGTTTGATGACAGGGAACTGCCGGAAGGTCACCTTGCCAGGTTCGAGGCGAAACTCTCGCAGGCCGTTCCGGAAGCAGGCGCTACGTTCACGCAGGCCAGTCCTGCTCAAGTGCAGGTCAAGGCCGCAAGCCATCGCAGAGCCGCAAGGCTTTATGAATATCTTGCCGGTGCCGCCGCCGTGGCTGCGGCCGTAATGTTCGCAGTCATCTTCCTGAACAGGCGTCCGCAGGCGACCGACTGGTTTGCCGGAGTGGCGGACGATCCCGTGGAAGTGACGCTGGCATATTCAGAGAAGGCTAGCGTCATCTGCAAGGACATATTCACGAAAGACATTGACGGACACATGTCCGCGATGGTCAGCAGCCTCGGGGAGGAGGCGGTGCCGATGATCGACCAGCTGCCGGACGAGATGGATGACGCCTCGAAGGCGGTTGTGCTGAAAAGGTATTACGGCGACCTGCTTGACGGACTGGACAAATTGGGTAAAATCAAAGGTTTATAAAAATGAAAAGAAGGATTATGAAAAGAAAGATTATGAATCTGGCCGCCGTCGTGGCTGCCGCCGCTCTCTTTGCGGCTCCGGTTTCCGCTGCCGGACATTTCAGCGGCGAGCCGGTTGACACCGCCGGAACCTACTCATCGGATAATGTCACGAAGACGTATGACTTCCGTGGCTTCACCGGACTTGACATCAGCGGCAGCTTCGAGGTGACGTTGACCAAGTCGTCCGCTTACAAGGTCGTCGTCACTTATCCCGCAGAGATTGAAAAGTACGTCGTCGTCCGTGTCGAGGGGAACGACCTCAAGATCGGCTGGAAGTCTGTTCCGGCGAATCTCCAGAGCCGGCTCAAGAACCGTTGTACGGCCGAGATCTCAATGCCGGAACTGCGCGAACTGGAAATGGGCGGGGCTACAAGCCTGCAGTGCGCCGACAGTTTCGATCTTGGAAACTTCGCGGAATTCTCTATGGATCTCTCGGGGGCGTCGACTGTCAAGTCGCTCTGCGTCAAGTCCGGAGAATTCGAGTGCGAACTCAGCGGAGCCTCAAGGGTTGACTTTGACGGTGACTTCAGGAAAGCTGAACTAGAAATCAGCGGCGCATCAAACGCGAACTTTGACATCAATGCGGACCGGGCCGGGATCGAGGTCAGCGGAGCCTCGCACGTTGAAGTAAACGGCAGGTTCGGTAACGTGGACATCGAGTCTTCCGGTGCCGGCAGCGTTGAACTGGCCGGATCTGCAGGGAACCTGTCGATAGACGCTTCCGGCGCAGGCAAAGTGAACACGAAGAATCTCGAGGCCGAAAATGTCACCGTAGAGGCTACCGGAGCCTCGAACTGCTGCGTGAGAGCCGTCCGTTCCCTGACCGTAATAGACGTGAACGGAGCTTCCACCGTCAAGTACTCGGCTCCGAAGGACGTGAATCCGATAGTCAGATCCTGCGGCCGCGCCTCGCATATTAAGAGAGTGGATTAGCACCGGCCATAAATTACACGCAAACAGCCCGGAGTCTCACGACGTCGGGCTGTCTTTCATTTCATTTGGCTTAAAAGATTCTTGTTTGTGACGATAATCACTATCCGGGTGCAAAGATACGGCCGGATGCAGGACCTGGCAATACCAATTAGTAGGTAAACGCAGGCTCTTCTCTACCAAGTTATTCATAACAGGACGTCAAACGTGTGCCCACTGACAGATTTTATGAATATTTTTGACTACTTTTGCGTGGTTAAAATTGAAAGAAGGAAAACTTATGAATTTCAGCGGAATCATCGTCGGAGCGGCGACCTTTCTGATTATCGGAATATGTCATCCCATCGTCATAAAGATGGAATATCACTGGGGCAGGCGGAGCTGGTGGCTGCTTCTGGCAGTAGGGCTCGTCTTCGCCGCCGCTTCCATATTCATAGAAAATGATGTGTTTGCGACTGTCGCAGGGGCGGCCGCTTTTTCGTGTTTCTGGGGCATCCTCGAGATGTTCGAGCAGGAGAAGCGTGTCCTGAAAGGGTGGTTCCCGGAGAACCCTGCCCGCCACGGCTACTATGAGTCCATCCGCAAATCAAAGAAAAATAGTTAGTTAAGAGATATGAAGATCAAACTGCTGCCAGCTTTGGCGTTGGCCGCCGCCCTGTCCGGAATGACAGAGGCCGCGGCGCAGAAGAAACCGCTTGACCACAGCGTCTATGACTCTTGGCAGAGCGTAGGAGACATCGTCAAGACAGATGACGGCAACATCGTCGTCTGGACCGTCAACCCGCAGGAGGGAGACGGAACCTTGTATGTAAGGAATATGACTCCCGCGCGCAAGGGCAAGACGGCCGAGGCCCGGGAGATCAGCATCCCGCGCGGAAGCCAGCCTTCCCTCGATCCGAAAGGGGAGTGGCTCTACCTCCGCGTCAAGCCTCAGTTCGCCAAGACCAGAAAGGAGAAGATAGCCAAGAAGAAGGCCGACGCGATGACCAAGGACACCCTCGCCATCGTCGACCTCAAGGCGATGACCGTCAAGAAATACGGCCGCGTGGACTCCTACACGACCGGCTCCGAGGCCAAGCCTTACGTTGCCTACAAGTCCACCTGGAAGCAGTACAAGGATTCCACGGACAAGAAGGGCAGCGACAGGACGGGACTCATCGTGCTGAATCCTGCCACCGAACACGCTGACACGATTCCGTTCATCGACGCATATTCATTCAACCGGGACGGCACGGTGCTGGTGATGACATCGAAGCAGGACAAGAAGGAGAAACTCTCCGCGACCGCCGTGCTTATCGCACACGCTCCGTCCATCCTGGACACCCTTGTGAGCGGCGCGAAGTCCTACAGCCGCCCCACCTTCAGCGACGCGGAGGACAAACTGCTCTTCTTCGGCTCTAACGATACCACCAAGAACCGCAACAAGTGCCAGGCCCTCTACCTGACCTCGATCAGCCAGGTGAAAACCGGAAAGAAAGGTTCATCCGTACCGGCCGACAGTTCCGTCGTTGTGAGCAAGGGCGGAAAATGGACCTACAGGACTGAAGTGGTCATCCCCGAGGGAACGAGGGTGAAAGGAACCGCCGGCTGGACTCTCAACGAGAACTCCGAGGCGTACTTCACGCCAGACGGCAACCGCGTGTTCGTGGGCATCGCCGCGATCCGCCCTCCGAAGGACACCGCCATCGTGGATTTCGAGACCGCCCAGCTCGACATCTGGAACTGGGACGCTCCTTACACCCCGCCGCAGGAGAAACTGAATGTCAACAAGAAACTCAAGAGAACATATTCAGCGACCATCGACCTCACCGCGGAAGGGGAGAAGGTGATCGTGCCGCTCTCCACCTCCGAGTTCGAGAGCGTCCGTCTGCTTGACGGCGGTTTCAGCGAGTGGGCGCTGGTCCGCGACAACGGCAAGTACGTCCGCAGTTCAGTCTGGGACTATGCCAACCGCTCCGACGTGGCCCTCGTCAACATCAAGGACGGCTCGAGGAAAGTCGTGGCTGAAGGTTTGAACGCCGGCCGCTTCGACGTGTCCCCGACCGGAAAGTACCTGACCTGGTTCGACAACTCCGACCTCAACTGGTACGTCTACAACACTCAGACCGGTGAGAAGGTGAACCTTACGGCGCAGACCGGAGTGCCTTTCTACGATGAGGAGGACGACCATCCGACAGCCCCTGCCGCCCACGAGTTCTCTCCGAAGTGGTTAAGCGACGAGTCGGCGATGATGATCATCGACCGCTATGACGTGTGGAAGTTCACCCCTGACGGATCTTCTGCAGTGAACCTTACCGGGGGAGTGGGCCGCAAGACCCACAACCGCTTCAAGGTCCTCGACCCTAGACCTGACGACAGGAAGCCTAACGAGCGCCGCTGCGGCCTCGCGAGACCGTTCGACCCGAAGCAGACCATCTACCTGAGCGTCCTGAACGAGGAGACCCAGCAGAACGGCTTCGGCAGCTTCAACCTCGCCAAGCCGGCCAAGACCCTCAAGTACTTCACAGACACGGTCTCCTACAAGTACGTCGGCTGGTCCAAAGACTCCGACCGCATCTTCTACCAGAAGGGCAACTTCCGCAACTGCTACGACCTCTACTGCACGGACGACTGCTTCGCCACCAGCACCAAGCTTACGGCCATCAATCCTCAGATGGATGAATATCGCTGGGGACACGTCGAGCTTTTCCGCTGGAACGCCTACGACGGAACTCCTCTCAAGGGCCTCGTCTACCTGCCTGACGGCATCAAGGAAGGCGAGAAACTGCCTGTTATGATCTACTTCTATGAGAAGAACGCGCACACGATGTACACTTACTACTCGCCTGCGCCGTCCCGCTCGATCATCAACATCCCGTTCTACACATCCCGCGGCTACATCGTCTTCGTGCCTGACATCGTCTACAAGGTCGGACACCCAGGCGAGAGCGCCTACAACTGCATCTGCGCGGGCGCGGAGGCTCTCTGTAAGGAATACGCCGCCGCCGACAAGTCGAAGATGGGCATCCAGGGACAGAGCTGGGGCGGCTACCAGACAGCCTGGCTGATCACCCGCACGAACATGTTCGCCGCAGCCGGATCCGGCGCACCTGTCGGCAACATGACCTCTGCCTACGGCGGAATCCGCTGGGGCTCGGGCATCACCCGTGCCGGCCAGTACGAGCACGGTCAGAGCAGGATTGGTGCGAATATGTGGGAGCCTGGCGCTCTCGACCTCTACATCGAGAACTCTCCGGTCTTCCACGTCGACAAGGTGAACACCCCTGTGCTGATAATGCACAACGATGCCGACGGAGCCGTTCCGTGGTACCAGGGCATCGAGTTCTTCTCGGATCTCCGCCGTCTTGACAAGCCGGCCTGGCTGCTTCAGTACAACCGCGAAGCCCACAACCTGGGCCAGCGCCGCAACTGCAAGGACCTCTCCGTCAGACTCCAGCAGTTCTTCGACCACTACCTGAAGGGCGAACCTCTTCCGGCCTGGATGAAGTCGGGAGTGCGCTACGAGGACAAAGGTGAATATTTCGGCTTCGAGAACGCCGAGTAGTCTGCTGGCATATTAAGAAAAGGCAATGACCAGACTTGCGATTTTTGATTTGGACGGCACTCTGCTTGACACCGCGGCCGACCTCGGCGACGCCTGCAACTACGCGCTGAGGCAGTGCGGCTTCCCGGAGCATCCGCTTCGCGACTACTATCAGATGGTCGGCCGAGGCATCTACAATCTCTTCAGGGCGGCTGTGCCTGGAGAATATGCCACCGAGGACAACGTGCAGCGGATGGCCGGTTTCTTCATCCCGTACTACGACGCCCACAAGTGCGACCTTACCCGTCCCTATGACGGCATCCCGGAGATGCTGGCAGCCTTGTCCGCGGCCGGAGTGCGTTTCGCTGTCGCTTCCAACAAGTATCAGGACGGCGCCGAAAAGCTTGTGACGCATTTCTTCAATGAATATTCCTTCGTCCGCGTCCTCGGGCAGCGGGACGGTCAGCCGATCAAGCCTGACCCGGAGATCGTGTCGCAGATTCTTGCTTCAGCTCCCGGCGTGGCAAAGGCTGAAACCGTCTACGTCGGAGATTCGAACGTGGATATGCAGACCGGCATAAATGCCGGAGTCCGCACCATAGGCGTGACCTGGGGATTCCGCTCCCGTGAGGAACTGGCAGCGTATTCCCCGTCTGCCCTGGTTGACTCTCCCGCCGGGCTTGCCCGCGAAATCATCGGTTCTTGCGGCCGAGAAGGTTGAAGTGCCGATAATTTTGACTAAATTGCGGGCCGGTATTCCGAGAATGCCGAATATCATGATATATCATAATTGATTTGCAATGGACAGAACGATAGCGGTCGCCGGAACAGGCTATGTCGGACTCTCGATGGCAGTCCTTCTGAGTCAGCACAACAAGGTGTTCGCAGTGGACATTCTTCCGGACAAGGTCCGGAAGATCAATGAACGTGAATCCCCGATACAGGATGATTATGTCGAGAAGTACCTGAAGGAGAAGGACCTTGACCTGACTGCCACGCTGGACGGCAGAGACGCATATTCGAAGGCGGACTTCGTCGTCATCTCGGCTCCTACGAACTACGATCCGCAGAAGAATTTCTTCGACACGAGCGCTGTCGAAAGTGTGGTGGAGATGGTGCTGGAAGTGAACCCGAATGCCGTTATGGTCGTGAAGTCGACGGTCCCTGTGGGTTACACGGCGTCGCTCAGGCAGAAATATTCCTCCAAGGAACGTCTTGCGGACGGCTCTTTCCGCAGTGTAACCCCGAGGATAATCTTCTCTCCGGAATTTCTGCGCGAGAGCAAGGCTCTGTACGACAATCTCTATCCGAGCCGCATCATAGTAGGCCGTCCGGAAGGCGACGTGTTCCTTGACTCGGCGGCAGGCGAGTTCGCCTCCCTGCTGAAGGAGGGCGCCATAAAGCAGGACATCGACACGCTTTTCATGGGGACTACGGAGGCCGAGGCCGTGAAACTTTTCGCCAACACCTATCTTGCGCTGAGAGTAAGTTTCTTCAACGAGCTGGACACCTATGCCGAGATCAAAGGACTTGACACGCGCTCGATCATAGAAGGAGTCTGCCTGGATCCGAGAATAGGCACACATTACAACAATCCGTCATTCGGCTACGGAGGATATTGTCTTCCGAAAGACACGAAGCAGCTGCTGGCCAATTATGCCGACGTGCCAGAAAACCTCATAGGGGCCATAGTGGAAAGCAACAGGACGAGGAAGGATTTCGTCTCCGACCAGATTCTGCAGAAGGCCGGCTACTACACCGGTTCCAGTGTCTGGAACGAGCAGAGGGAGAAAGAAGTCACAATAGGCGTGTTCAGGCTTACGATGAAGTCCGGTTCCGACAATTTCAGACAGAGTTCCATCCAGGGCGTGATGAAGCGCATCAAGGCAAAGGGGGCAAAGGTTATCGTCTATGAACCGTCTCTTGAAGACGGGACAACCTTTTTCGGAAGCGAGATAGTCAATGACCTGTCCGAGTTCAAGCGCCGGTCGGCCGCCATAGTGGCGAACCGTTACGACAAGGCTCTGGACGATGTGAAGGACAAGGTATATACCCGGGACATTTTCGAGAGAGACTGACAGGGGGCTGACCGGTCTTGATCTCACGCGAGGAAATCCTGCAGCTCCTCGTAGAATCTCTGTGTAGGGAATCCCATCACGTTGTAGAACGAGCCTTCAAGCTTCGTGATGCCGATGTAGCCGATCCATTCCTGGATGCCGTAGGCTCCGGCCTTGTCAAAAGGCTTGAAGTTGTCGATATAGTAACCTATCTCCTTGTCGGACAGATTCTTGAAGTGAACATTTGAAGTGACGGAAAAAGTCTTTTTCCTGTGGCTGTCACGGATGGTGACAGCCGTTATGACCTGATGTCCGCGGCCGGAAAGAAGTTTCAGCATCCTGACCGCGTCCTCCCTGCCATGGGGCTTGCCGAGAATTTCAGTCCCGCAGAGAACCATGGTGTCCGAGGTGACCAGAATCTCATCGTCCTCAAGCGGTCTGTGGAAGCCGAGCGACTTTCCCTCGGACATCAATTCGGGTACTTTAAAGTGCGGTGTGTCAGGAGAGTATGATTCTACAAACGAAGTCCTTGCATCGACCGTGAACTCCAGGTCCAGCCCGGCCATAAGTTCTCTGCGCCTCGGTGAGTTCGAGGCCAGTATGATGCGCTTTCCGCGAATGTCCATATTCATTGGATATATTCCCTAAAAGAGTTTCTTGTAGGTGGCGGAGTTGAAGTTCCAACGTCCCTGAGCTTTCATAGCCTTCTCCATAAACTCCCTGACGCAGGCCTTTCCGCCCGGGCGTCCGGAGACTATGTCGGCCGCTTCCCTGGCTTCTTCCACCGCATCGGCCGGGCATATTCCTATGCCGGCTGCACGGATGACTTCAACATCCGGAATATCATCGCCGAAGTACATCACTTGGTCGGCTGTTACGTTATGTCTTCTGCAGAAGTCATTGAAGTCATCGATCTTGATTCTTGAGCCGAGATAGATGTCTTCCGGCTCTATGCCGTTTGCCTTGAACCTTGCCCTGATGCTCTGCGAGCGGCCGCCGGTTATGACTCCGACGGGGAACCCGTTCATGCAGGCCATCCTGACGGCGAAACCGTCCTTCGCATCGAAGGTTCTGTAAAGCTGCCCTTCAAGGTCGGAGAGTATCCCGCCGTCCGTCATCACACCGTCGATGTCGAAGGCGAACGCCTTGATGTCTTTGAAATCCGTCATTGCCGCGTTTTTTGGACTGCGCTTCCGGGCTATGATTTCGCTCCGCCCTGGCCGAAGTTAGGCAGGTCCGCCAGATTGAACGTGCCACCTTGCTGAACCCCTCCTATGCTGATCTGGCCGAACTGTGATTCATATTTCTGGACGTTGTCGATCAGCGCGTTGAGAAGCCTCTTGGCGTGTTCGGGTGTCATCACGATGCGGCTGTTGATGTCCGGTTTCGGAAGTCCCGGAAGCATTGTGGCGAAGTCGAGAATGAATTCGCTGTGCGAGTGGGTGATGATAGCGAGATTTGAATAAGTGCCCTTGGCTATTTCCGGCCTGATCTCCAGGCTGAGTTCTTTCTTTTCTTCCATATCAGTAACTGTTAGTAAGGCAAATTTAGTGAAAAATGTATTATCTTTGTCATCTTGACTAATATTATAGGTAATTATATGAGCGAGAAAAGAGAACTTTCTGCGAAGTACAATCCGTCTGAAGTGGAGGACAAATGGTACGCCTGGTGGACAGAACACAAGTGCTTCCATTCAGAACCGAATGATAAACAGCCATATACAATCGTCATTCCGCCGCCTAACGTGACGGGCATCCTTCATATGGGCCACGTGCTGAACAACACCCTCAACGACGTGCTGATCCGCAAGGCCAGGATGGACGGCAAGAACGCCTGCTGGATTCCCGGCACGGACCACGCTTCCATCGCCACCGAAAGCAAGGTGGTCGCCAAGCTCAAGGGTATGGGAATATCCAAGGAGGATCTCACCAGAGACGAGTTCATGAAGTACGCCTGGGAGTGGAAAGAGGAGCACGGCGGCATCATCCTCAAGCAGCTGCGCAAGCTCGGAGCTTCCTGCGACTGGGATAGGACCAGGTTCACGATGGAGCCGGAACTTTCCGAAGCGGTCATCGCCACGTTCTGCTACTTCTACAAGAAGGGAATGATCTACAGGGGAGTGCGTATGGTCAACTGGGATCCGGTCGCCCTCACAGCCATCAGTGACGACGAGGTCATCCACAGGGACACAAAGAGCCATTTCTACCATTTGAAGTACTACATCTCAGACGGTAACGGCAATCCTACCGACAAGTACCTTGTGATCGCCACTACCCGTCCTGAGACGATTATGGCCGATGCCGCGATCTGCGTCAATCCTGCCGACGAAAGGCATCATTGGCTCAAAGGTAAGAAAGTGCTTATCCCGCTCATCAACAGGGAGATACCTGTCATTGAGGATGATTATGTGGAGATGGATTTCGGTACTGGCTGCCTGAAGGTTACTCCAGCGCACGATGCCCACGACTATGAGATCGGTCTCCGTCACAACCTTCCGGTGATGGACATCATCGACGACCACGGCCGTCTGAACGAGAAGGCTCAGATTCTTGTGGGCGAGGACCGTTTCGAGGCCAGAAAGAAGATCGTAAAGATGCTGGAGGAATCCGGCAACCTCGAGAAGGTGGAAGAGTACACATCTCCGGTGGGATATTCGGAGAGGACAAACGCCGTCATCGAGCCTAAGCTCTCCGCGCAGTGGTTCCTCAAGATGGAGTCGCTGGCAGCCAAGGCTCTGGAGAGCGTCGAATCAGGCAAGATCAAGCTGATTCCTGACAAGTACCGCAACACCTACCGCCACTGGATGGAGAACGCACACGACTGGTGCATCTCCCGTCAGCTTTGGTGGGGACAGCGCATCCCGGCTTACTATCTCCCTGACGGACAGATTGTTGTCGAGGAAACCGTCGAGAAGGCTCTGGAGGCCGCCCGCAAAATAAATCCGGCTCTCACGGCCGCCGACCTCAAGCAGGACGAGGACGTGCTGGACACCTGGTTCTCAAGCTGGCTCTGGCCGATCTCGGTTTTCGACCCTCAGATGCCGGGCCATCCTGACCACAAGCCGAACAAGGATCTCGCATATTACTATCCTACGAACGACCTTGTCACAGGTCCGGACATCATCTTCTTCTGGGTGGCCAGGATGATTATGGCGGGCGACGAGTTCATGAACGACATTCCGTTCAGCAACGTCTATTTCACCGGCATCGTGCGCGACAAGCTCGGCAGGAAGATGTCCAAGACTCTGGGCAACTCTCCTGACCCTCTCGACCTCATCGCAAAGTACGGAGCGGACGCCGTCAGAATCGGAATGCTGCTCTGCTCATCGGCCGGCAACGACATATTCTATGACGAGTCTCAGGTCGAACAGGGCAGGAACTTCTGCAACAAGATCTGGAATTCCTTCCGTCTCATCCAGGGATGGAATGTTGATGCATCGCTTCAGCAGAGCGAAGTCAATGCATTAGCAGTAAAATGGTTCGATAATAAGTTGAGCCAGACTGTAGCCCTCATCGAAGACCACTATTCGAAGTTCAGGATCTCTGACGCACTGATGTGCACATACAAGCTTTTCTGGGACGACTACTGCTCCTGGTATCTTGAGGCGATAAAGCCTGCCTACGGAGCCGGTATCGACAGGCAGACCTATGATGCCACCCTGATATTCTTTGAAAAGCTGCTGAAACTCATCCATCCTGTGATGCCGTTCATCACGGAGGAACTTTGGCAGTCGATGGCTGTCCGCGGAGAAGGGGAGACCATAATGTACCAGCCGACCCCGAAAGCCGGAGATGTCGACGAGGCCTTCCTCATCGCGTTCGGCGTTGCCCAGGAGACAGTCAACGGCGTGCGCGGTGTGCGCCAGCAGAAGGGCATTTCCCCGAAGGACTCTCTTGAACTGAAAGTGAAAGGGGAGTTTCCTATGAATATGGTAGCGCTTGTCTCAAAGCTGGCCAATGTGACTTCGGTCGAGAAGGTGTCCGCGTTCGGCGACGCCGCCGGAGTCTCGCTGATGGTCGGCACGGTTGAAATCTTTGTCCCTCTCGAGGGGCTTGTCGATGCCGAGGAAGAGATCAGGAAGATAGAAGTTGAGCTCGAACATCAGAGGGGATTCCTTGAATCTGTCAGGAAAAAGCTCGGAAATGAGAGTTTCGTTGCTCACGCTCCCGAGAAGGTAGTGGCTCTGGAACGCAAAAAGGAGGCTGACAGCCTCTCAAAGATCGAAAGTCTTGAAAAAACTCTTGCAGTTCTTAAAGCCAAGAAGTAAAACAAACTTGTTTTAGCATTTAACAATTTTGTTATGGTATATTCCGAGACTATTTTCCCTGTTAGATACTATGAAACCGACCAGATGGGTATAGTCCATCACTCGAATTACATCAGATATTTCGAGTGTGCGAGGAATGTCCTGATGATTGACTGCGGCTATCCTATCGAGAAGTGCGAAGAAGACGGAGTGACAATCCCGCTTGTCTCCCTCAAGTGCCGGTACAGGTTTTCGGCCAGGATGGGCGACGTGGTCAGGGCTGTCGCCATAATAGACGAAGTGCCACTTGCCAAGCTCAATGTCAGGCAGGCCGTTTACAATCAGAACGGCGACCTTTGCGCAGAAGGCGAAGTGACTCTCGGATTTCTCAACAAGGCGACGGGCAGGCCTGTCCGTTGTCCGGAAAAACTCGTGAATGCGATAAAGAATCATCTCGGTGACAGGCCGGATGACCGATTCGACAAATAAATCTTATCTTTGCTTACGCTTTAAAATCTACGAATATGTTAGCAATTGTTCCTTTAGGTGTAGTCGGGCCGTGGCAGGTTGTCATCATAGCCCTCGTTGTGATCCTTCTTTTCGGAGGAAAAAAGATTCCTGAACTGATGAAAGGACTCGGTCAGGGCGTAAAGAGTTTCAAGCAGGGTATGAATGAGGTTGAGAATCAGATCAATGACATAGACAAGGATCTGAACTCGACTGCCAAGACCCCCGACAAGATCGAGAAGATCAAGGAAGATAATAAATAATGGCGGCGCAGGATGCTGAGATGTCCTTCTGGGACCATCTGGAAGTGCTGAGAGGGACTTTGTTCCGCTCATTGCTTGCCGTGACTCTTGTCAGCATCGTCGTTTTCTGCTTCAAGTCGCTAGTGTTCGACGGGATCATCCTGGCTCCGACCAGAAGCGACTTCTTCATCTACAGGTGGATGCATCTCGGAGACATGCAGATGTCCATAGTCAATCTGGACATCTCCGCCCAGTTCTTCGTGCATCTGACTGTCGCGTTTGAACTCGGATTCATACTTGCGTTTCCGTATGTCTGTTTCGAGGTGTGGAAATTCATCGCCCCGGCCTTGTACAAGAATGAAAAGAAGGCTGTCCGCGGAGCGTTTCTTTCGGCTTCCTTCCTTTTTTACCTCGGCCTTGTCATCGGCTATTATCTCATAGTGCCGATTTCGTTGAACTTCTTTATGGGGTACAAGGTCAGCGAAGCAGTCACGAACACTATTTCGCTGAACTCCTACATCTCGATGTTCACCTCGACCACACTGGCGTTCGGAATCGTTTTCGAGTTTCCGATCGTTGTCGTGATTCTGTCCAAACTCGGCATTCTCACCAAGGATACTCTGATAAAGTACCGCAGGCACGCCATCGTCGCGATTCTGTGCATAGCGGCCATCATAACACCGGCTGACCCTATGTCTATGCTTATAGCGGCGGCTCCTCTGCTTCTGCTTTATGAAGTTTGCGTACTTTGCTGCAAGCCTGCGCCTAAAGAGGATGGACCTGGAGAAGAACTTGAGGAAAAGAAGGTATGATTTCCATTAACGGATTGACTGTCGCATACGGTGGTTACACCCTGCTTGACAGCATTGATTTCCACATAAGCGAAAAGGACAAGATAGGCCTTGTCGGGAAGAACGGTGCCGGAAAGTCCACGATAATGAAACTCATCTGCGGGCTTCAGTCTCCCACGTCAGGAAGCATTGACAAGCCGAACGATCTGAGAATAGGCTATCTGCCGCAGATAATGGAGCACCATAAAGGGCGCACTGTCCTGGAGGAGACTCTTACGGCCTTCGACCACGTCACAGAAATCCAGAAGGAACTTGACGGAATCAATCTGCAGCTTGCCGAAAGGACCGATTATGAGTCCGAGGCTTACCTTTCACTGATAAGCCGGCTCAACGACCTTACCGACGCGCTGGCGATGACCCAGTCCGAACCGCCTGAGGTCCTGGCACAGAAGACACTTCTTGGACTGGGCTTCAAGGACGAAGATTTCGGAAGGAAGACGGAAACTTTCAGCCAGGGCTGGAACATGCGCATCGAACTGGCCAAGATTCTTCTTTCCGAACCCGATGTCCTGCTTCTGGACGAACCGACCAACCACCTTGACATTGAGTCAATTGAATGGCTTGAGGATTACCTCAAGGGACACCGCGGCTCGCTCCTGCTGGTTTCGCACGACAGAAAGTTCCTCGACAACGTGACCAACCGCACCGTCGAGATTATGCTCGGGCATATTCACGACTACAAGGTCCCTTACAGCAAGTATCTGGAATTGAGGAAGGAACGTCTGGCGCAGCAGGTTGCGGCCTACGAGAACCAGCAGAGGATGATCGAGAAGACGGAGGATTTCATCAACCGTTTCCGCTACAAGCCGACCAAATCCAACCAGGTCCAGTCCAGAATCAAGCAGCTCGAAAAACTCGACCGCCTGGAGATAGATGAGACCGACAATGTGACGATGTCGGTAAAGTTTCCGCCCGCTCCGCGGTCCGGAGACGTGGTGTTCAAAGGAACCGGTCTTACTGTCGGATACCCGCAGAAGACGGTGTTCACCGGCGCGGACGTGGAAGTCAGAAGGGGAGAGAAGGTTGCGCTCGTCGGCCGCAACGGAGAAGGAAAGACCACTCTTATGCGCGTCATAATGGGCGAGCTGGCTCCGAAGGCTGGGGATTTCAGGATAGGGTACAATGTCTCCATCGGCTATTATGCGCAGAATCAGGAAGACATACTCGACAGGAATCTTACTGTCTGGGAAACTTTGGACAACATCGCTGTCGGAGATGTCAGGAACCGACTGAGGGACATTCTGGCACAGTTCCTTTTCCGTGGCGAAGACATAGACAAGAAGGTCAGCGTGCTGTCCGGAGGAGAAAGGGCGCGTCTGGGAATGGCGAAGCTGATGCTGCAGCCCTACAATCTTCTGGCACTTGATGAACCGACCAACCATATGGACATCAAGTCGAAAGATATTCTCAAGCAGGCTCTCAAAGCCTATGATGGCACGCTCGTTGTGGTTTCCCACGATAGGGATTTCCTTGACGGACTCGTGGACAAGATGTATGAGTTCAGGGACGGGCGAGTCATGGAACACATCGGAAGCGTCGGCGATTTCCTGGAAAAGAGGAAAATAGAGAATCTTCAGGAACTTGAAAGGCGCTTCTCTTCCTCTGCTGCCGCGCCGGGGGCACCTAAAGAAGACGAACGTGCGGCGGCCGCCCGGAAGATGCAGGCCCAGAGCGAGTTCGAGCAGCGCAGGAGCGATTCCAAGGAAATCCGCAGGATAAAGCACCGTATCGAATTCCTGGAAAACGAGATCGGCAAATCCGAGGCGAAGATGAAGGAAATCGAGAAGGTTCTGTCGAATCCGGGCGAGGGAGATGACATTATGGAACTGACGAGGGCGTATCTTGAAGAAAAGCGCAGCCTTGACAACAAGACTGAGGAATGGGAATCCCTTATGGAGAAATTATAAAACCAGTAACATATTTTGACATTATGAAAACATTGATTAACAAGACATTGACAGGTGCTGTCGCAATGATTGCATCAGTTGCCTTCGGCTTTGCGCAGACTAGGACCGTGGAGCACGAATATTCAGAATTCGATGCTGTTTCGGCATCTGACGGATTCAAGGTGACGTATGTCCAGGACGGAGCCTACAAGACTTCAGCCACTGTGGACGATGCCATAGAGAGTTATGTCCAGTGCTACGTGAAGTCAAAGACTCTGTACATCGAACTGGACGAGAAATCAATCCCGAAGGAACTCAAGAAGCAGTACAAGAGCAAGAACGCTGCAGATCCTGTACTTGAAGTAACAGTTTATGCTCCGAGCCTTAACTCCATCACCCTTAGTGATGACTGTGTGTTTACGGCCAGCAAGACTCTGAATGCTGACAAGTTCTCCGTAAGCGTTGCCGACAACTCCAGCATCTCCAATCTCAACGTTGTGGCCAAGTCCGCGACGCTTTCCGCCGCGAAGAAATCCAAACTTTCCTCCATCCACGTGACGGCCGATGATGAAATCACGGTCAACGGAGACGGCAACGGTACCGTAATACTTGAATATTCCTGCAAGAAGCTTGACGTCAACAATGCCGGTTCGGCCGAACTGACGGTCAACGGGCAGGCCGACAAGATAGAAGCCGCCACCGCCGGCAGCGCCAAGCTTACGCTTTCAGGCAAGACATCTTCTCTGAAGGTTACAGGAAAGGGCAATTCCTCAAAGATCGACGCTTCAGGTCTTTCAGTGGAAACAGTCGAGGCTTCGTTTGATGCGGCGGACTTGACAGTGTCTCCGTCCAAGACTTTGTCGCTTGATCTGGGCAAAGGAGCAACCGTCAATTACGGAGGCGATCCTCAGATCCGCATTGTGAAGATACAGAACGCATCTGTGCTGCGCAGCAAATAATGTTCGTTCTTGATTCGCACTGTGACACCCCGACAATGATGATGCGGGGGCGTGACATAAGAATAGACAATGAAAGGGGGCACGTGGACCTGCCGAAACTAAAGGCAGGGGGAGTCGATGCCTCCTTTTTCGCTTTGTACACATCTGCCGACGCGGCGCCGGACACGGCGACAAGGTACGCGCTGGAGATGATCGGCAAAGTCTATGACGCTTTGGAAGGCATAGGAAACGTTGCCAGGCTGGCCTTGACGCCGGACGATGCGTTGAAGAACAAGACTGAAGGAATAGTCTCGATATTCCTGGGGATGGAGAACGGCGCTCCGGTTCAGAAGTCGCTGTCGCTGCTCCGGCTTTTCTACAGATTGGGTGTCAGATATCTTACGCTGACGCACAACGGAGACAATGAAATCGCGGACTCCGCCGCGGAAGGGGTGCGATGGCACGGATTGAGTCCGTTCGGCAGGGAAGCGGTGTCGGAAATGAACAGGCTCGGAATGATCGTGGACATTGCGCACGCTTCCGATGAAACCTTCTACGATGTCTTAAGCGCTTCAAAATCACCGGTAGTCTCCACTCATTCCTGCTGCAGGGCGCTGGCCGGGCACAGGCGCAACCTTACGGACGATATGCTCAGGAAGCTGGCCGACAGCGGTGGGGTGGCGCAGATAAACTTCTATCCGGTGTTCCTGTCGGATTCATTTGCCGCGACTCTTGCCCGTTCAGGACTTGAGGCGTTGAGCTGGACCGAACAGGACTGGATCAGCGATCCGTCGAATCCTGAAAAGAAGACGGCCTGGAACGCCGTTCAGGACAAGCTGGCCGCTCTGCCGCGTCCTTCGTACAAAAGGGTAGTGGACCACATCGACCATGCCGTGAAAGTCGCCGGCATTGAGCACGTGGGCATCGGAACGGATTTCGATGGGATAGAAGTCACTCCCGAAGGTCTTGAAAATGTCTCCAAACTTGGCGTGATTTTCGACGAAATGACACTTAGAGGCTATACTGACGATGAAATCGAGAAGATTGCCGGGAAAAACTTCCTGAGAGTGTTCAACGATGTGATACACAATGCTTCAGGTTACCGTCAGCCTGCAGGATAGATTATTGAAACAAAATTGTTAACAGTCGATACAATTATGTTGCATCGACTGTTTTTCTTTACTTTAGGTCTTCGATGATGTAAAGTCTCAATGCATCAAGCGCAGCGGCCGCGAAACGCTCGATATTCCTCTTTCTGTCATTCTTGTAGATTTTCCTGACAGTCTTTGTCCCGTGCGGTCCACTGACTCCTATCCAGACTGTGCCGACCGGATTCCGTTCATCTCCGGAAGGCCCTGCGAGGCCTGTGGTCGAAACGGAGTAGGTGCTCCCAGTCACTTTCCTTACGCCCTCGGCCATTGCCGCGGCCACCTCGGAACTTACGACACCATATTCATTGACAGTATTTTCGGGAACTCCGAGAACGCTTTCCTTGACGGCCACCGCGTATGAGGTTACCGAGCCGAGATAGTATTCCGAAGCCCCCGGGACGGAAGTGACGAGCGAGGATATCTTTCCTCCTGTGCAGGATTCCGCTGCGCTGAGAGTTTTACCCGTGCCGCGCAGCAGAGCCCCTATGACGCATTCCAGAGTGTCATCCTTGTTGGAGTATATCTTGTCGCCCAGAACGGGCTTGAGACGCGCGAATTCGGCGTCTATGCGCCTTTCCTCCTCTTCCTTCTCGCCGCCGTAGATGGAAAGACGCAGCCGCACGCCGGTGAGAGTGTTGGGAAGATAAGCGAGGTGCATATCCTCCGGAAGCGAGTTTTCCCAATCCTCGATGGTCTTGGAAAGGGCGGATTCGGCAAGCCCGAAGACCATTATGCATTTATGGAATATGTCCGTAAGCTTTCCGTGCGAGCGGATGTCCGAGATTACGTCCGGCAGCGCACCAGTCGTCTCGAATGGGACTCCCGGCATGGCGTAGAGAGTGGCCTTGTGGCCGAAACGTTCCTCAGGGAACCTGAAAACCATTATCGGCGCGGTGCCCAATCTGTTGACAATCACCTCGCAAGTGTCAGGCACATCTGCCTGGGCCTTGTTTATGTCCAGTACGTCAAGTCCTCTGGAGTGAAGAATCTCGTGCACCTTTTCAAGCTGTCCCTCGTGGGTGACATAGCGGGTGCTGCCCGAAATCTCGGCGAGGGCGGCCTTGGTGATGTCGTCCTTTGTCGGTCCCAGGCCACCTGTGGTGATGACGATGTCGTTGTGTTTCAGTTCATTCAGAAGATTGCCGATGATTTCATCGTGATCGTCTCCGAATGAGACCATCCTGGTTACCTTGATTCCTATCTCCTCCAGAGCCGATGCTATGGCGGAAGAATTCGTGTCAACTATCTGTCCGATCAGAATCTCGTCTCCGATAGTGCAAACCGATGCTTGTGTCATTTCCTGTTCGTTTTTGCCAATTCAATGGCTTCCAGATGTTTGATGATTTTCTTGACTATCGCCGGCCCTTCATAGATGAAGCCGGTGTAGATTTCTATGAGGCTTGCTCCGGCCTCCAGCATCTCCTGTGCCTGTTCAGGTGTCATTATGCCTCCGACTCCGATAATCGGAATGCGTCCCTTGGTGAACTCGTGAATATGTTTGACCAGTTCAAGGCTTCTGGAGTAGAGCGGTGCTCCGGAAAGGCCGCCGTTGCCGATCTTTTCTATTTTCTGGCGGCTTGTCCTGAGTCCTTCGCGCGACCTTGTGGTGTTTCCGGCCACTATGCCGTCTATGCCCGAGAGAAGGCAGTATTCAAGTATCGCGTCCAGTTCCTCGAAGGGAATGTCAGGGGAGACCTTGACCAGGATTGGCCTGTAGGTGTCGCAGCATATTCTCGCATCGAGCAGAGGGTCGAGTATGTCAGACAGGTAGGAGACGTCCTGAAGGTTCTGCAGGCCTTCGACGTTCGGGCAGGAGACGTTTATGGTGAACAGGTCGACGAAATCGTACAGGAGCGTGAACGCCTTTCTGTAATCCGCGATCGTGTCGGCGTCGGACGTGCTTGTGCTGTTCCTGGCGATGCTTGCGGCTATGATGGTCTTCGGAGGATTCTTCTGAATGTGTCTGATTGCGTTCATCACTCCTTTGTTGTTGATTCCCATTCGGTTGATGATAGCCTTGTCCTGCGGGAGACGGAAGAGTCTCGGCTTCGGATTGCCAGGCTGCGGCTCAGGTGTAAGCGAGCCTATTTCTTCGAACGAGAATCCGAACCAGGACAGTTCGTTGTACAGTTCTCCGTTTTTGTCAAGACCGGCCGCAAGGCCAACAGGATTGGGGAAGGTGAGTCCGAACACTTCCCTGGAAAGCGTAGGAGCGTTGTGCCTGAAGCAGAGCCTGACAATGTTGCCCGCAAGCGGAATCTTGCGGAGCAGGCGCAGTGTCGCGAATATCAGATTGTGGGCACTTTCCGGTGAAAGCCTGAACAGAAGAGGTCTAAGCAGACGTTTGTACATATCCTGTGATTTTTCCTTTTGGAAAGGCAAAGTTAGTCAATGTCGCCGTCATAACCAAGCCTGACCGAACTTAAGCAAGCCTGTCCCGGTTGCCGGTCCGGTCTTCAGTTCAGTCCACCTCACGGTAAGTACCGTTGTCGTAGAAAACGAGAATCTTCACGATCTGCGGTTTCCGTGCCGGCTGGGCAGAATCGGACGGAAGGGGAGTCTCGCCTTGATTATCAGGGCTTTCGGTCTCATCAGGAAAGAGAACATCTTCTTGAGAGTCCGCTTTTTGCTTCCGGACTGGCATTCGGTCAGGCAAAACTTCGCTCTCAGCCGGTTGCGGTGCCGGAGCTGCAGCGTTCCGATCCTTGTACATCTTGCCTTCGCCTGTGATCAGCCATTCAAGGTTCAGAGCGGGGAAGGCTTTCGCCATGCTGACGATGAAGTCGTAGCTGGGCTTGTTCCTTCCGGACATTATGTGGGATATTCCTGCTTTCGCCACACCGATTTTGTCAGCGAACTGTGATTGGGTGATGCCCTCTGCATTGAGAAACGTCTGAAGCCTGGTGTTCATATCCTGCGTTACATTTGTAATTGAGTTTACAAATATAATCATTGCGAATATAAATTGCAAATAAGTTGTGAATGTTACAGAAGTGAACAGACGGCCGAGTTATTTATTCGTTATATTGAAAAGAGATTTAGGTGTCTAGATTCAAAGTGTTGAGTTTTAATATATAGATTACATAAGTTTTCGCCGTTTGTTCCTAAGTTTCCGTCTGGTAGAGAAAATTTACAGAGCGGTCATAAATCAACGGTTAATATAATCTTTATTAATATTCAGATATTCATTTAATTAACGATATAATTTTTTGGCAATTCGTTTTGCTTATTTCACTTTTCTTAACGAGCGGTTCGATTTGTTGATAGTTCACATTTGTTTTCGGTTGATTTACAAATGTAATCAGATTTTGTGGTGTTAAAATGTTTAGTAGCCGCGTATTTTGTAAAGTCCGTGAGAATTTGATATTTCTTTGAGTTGCGCTATATTTGTCGAAATATTCGAATGGCGAATAATCAAAGAATGACAATAATATCGTAATTAATTGCTCAGATGATTCCTTCAATCAAGATAGAAGACTACAACTACAATCTTCCGGACGAGAGGATCGCAAAGTATCCGCTGGCAGAACGCGATGCCTCAAAACTCCTTGTCTATTCTGACGGCAATGTGTCTGAAAGCATATTCAGAAACATCCCTGAATTCCTTCCCGAGGGCGCGCTGATGATATTCAATGACACCAAGGTTGTGCCTGCCAGACTTCATTTTCAGCGTGCGACCGGTGCGCACATCGAGATATTCTGTCTTGAGCCGATCGATCCTCCGGAGTATGCCACCGCATTCGCTGCAAGCGGAAAGTGCAGGTGGAAATGCGTAATCGGCAATTCGAAACGCTGGAAAGGCGACACTCTGGCTCTCTACAATCCACACAACGATACGGTAATCTCGGAAATGGGATTGAGCGCAAGCCTGGTGGAAAGAAACGGCGAGACCGGTGTCGTGGAATTCACCTGGAACGACTCGAGGCCTTTCTCAAGCGTGCTTGAAGTCTGCGGTACCGTGCCTATACCTCCTTATCTCAACAGGGAGAGCGAAGCCATCGATTCCGAACGCTATCAGACTCTGTATGCCAGGATCCGCGGTTCCGTCGCCGCTCCGACGGCCGGCCTGCACTTTACCCAAAGGGTCCTTGACGGAATCGATTCCAGGCACATCGACCGCGAGAACGTCTGCCTTCACGTAGGCGCAGGCACCTTTCTTCCGGTCAAAAGCTCCGATGTGGCCGAGCATCCGATGCACCGTGAACCGTTTGCGGTCAGCCTTGACCTGCTCAGGCGCATCCGCGGCAGGAAAGGCAAACTTGTGGCCGTAGGAACCACTTCCGTCCGCACACTCGAGTCCTTGTACTATGCAGGAGTCAGCTGCATCGAGAACGGCGGACCTCAGGACATCGGGCAGTGGGTTCCATACGAGCGGGAATATTCATACACGACCGAGGAGGCTCTTGACGCCATCATCGCCTACCTGGAGAAAAACGGCCTTGAAGAACTGAAAGTCGGCACCAGGATCATCATCGTGCCCGGCTTCCGCTTCAGGCTGGTCGATGTGCTTGTCACGAATTTCCACCAGCCCGAAAGCACTCTCATCCTTCTGATCTCCGCATTCGTGGGCGGCGACTGGCGCACCATCTACGATTATGCGCTTGGGAACGGTTTCCGTTTCCTCAGCTACGGTGACAGTTCGCTGCTTTTCAGGCGGGATGTTGTGATTGGACGGTAAATTCACTATATTTGTCGTGTTAGAGACAAAATGAAAGAATAAAATGGCTGATTCTTCCTCTGAATTTGACAGCATTTGTCCTTACAACGATGCTGAAGCGGTCGAGGCGCTCAACAAAGTCGCCAACCATCCCGCCGTGCTTGCTATATCCGAATATCTCTTTCCGAACGAGCCGATGACGTTCCTGCGCGATTCCCTCAAGAGCGTGCACAGCATCGACGAATTCCAGGAAATAGTGATGAACAAGGCGGTCTCCTGGGTAATAGACAACACGATACACAATTTCTCCTACGATGGCATAAGTTACATCAAGGAATTGAAGGGCAAGTTCCTGGCGATGTCCAACCACAGGGACATAATCCTGGATCCTGCCATAACGCAGGTCGTGCTGTTCAGAAACGGCATCCCGATGACGGAAATCTGCGTCGGCGACAACCTGATCAAGCAGAGCAAGACCATTGAATATCTCCTCCGCTCCAACAGGATGATAAGGGTGATACGCGGGATATCCGCAAGAGAACTTTACCTGTCGTCGCAGATACTTTCTCGCTACATCCGCCAGACGATCACTTCAGGTAAATCCTCCATCTGGTTGGCACAGAGGCAGGGACGAACCAAAGACGGCATCGACACCACCGAGCAGGGCCTTCTCAAGATGCTTGACATGAGCGGAACCAAATCCTTCGAGGAGAATTTCAGGGAGCTCAACATCGTGCCTTTGAGCATTTCCTATGAATATGAGCCGTGCGATGTCCGCAAGGCGCGCGAGATTCTCATCTCGAGGTCACAGAAATATGTCAAGAGCCACACCGAGGACATGCACAGCATAGTGATAGGCATCAGGCAGCAGAAGGGCAACGTTCACCTGAACTTCGGCCTTCCTCTGACGCCGGACGAGATCGAGGTGGCGTCACGCTGCGACAAGAACGACCGTTACCAGGCCATCCGCCACGCGGTTGACAAGAGGGTGATTGCCGGCTACCAGCTTTGGAAGACGAACTACATCGCCTACGACCTTGTCAACCACAGCTACAAGTATTCCGAACTTTACACCCACGAGGATGTTGAGAGTTTCATCGAGTACACCGAGCACAAGCTGGACAAGGTTGAACGCAGGCTGAACCGCGCGGATCTGCGGGAAATATTCCTCCGCATCTACGCCAACCCTGTAGTGTCAAAGGAGAGGCTTGTCTCCGGAGAACCTCTGAGACAGGAATAGCCTTCGCGGACTGAGCGGGTTCAGTAGGCAAACGGATTTCCCCTCTCTTCCGAATCTGAAAATGTCGGAAGAGAGGGGAATCTGCATCGGGGAAATATTCCCTATGTATCAGAAGAGCCTGTCAACGCTTGCGATGATTTCCTCGGCTGACAGTTCCGGGCTGAGGATGAGGTCAGGCTTCTTGAGTTCGAAGCCTTTGCTTGTCGCGTTCAGCATACCGCCGCCGGTGATGTTGAGCATCACGGTTTCATTTTTCTTTACCGTTCCGTCCTCGAGAGCCTTGACGAGGGCTGCAACGGCGGTTGCCGCAGCAGGGAAGATGTCGTAGCCTTCTTTGTTGAAGTACTGGAGCATCCAATAGACGATGTCGTCGTTGCTTACCTTGTAGAAGTCGCCGCCGGAATCCTTGAGCGTGTCAAACAGTCCTCCGGCCAGGCTGTAAGGCGGTTTCCTGTTCGAGAGCACCTTCGCCAGGATGACTTCGGCCTTCTTTCTGGAATCTTCAGGCGAAATTGGAACGAGTTCTCTTGAACCGGCCTTCCATGAGTCATACATAAGAGTGAACGGAGCGTTCTGGGCGCAATAGACTCTCATCCTGTTTTCGCCGAAGCGTCCGTCGGCACCCAGCCTGCAGGCGTTCTCCCAGGCCGCTATGGCACCGGTGCCGCTGCCGACCGCCTGGAAATATGCGTCCGGGATTCTTCCGATCACTTCTACGGCGCTCAGGAGAGTTGTGCCCATGCCGTCCCTTCTCGCGACATTCTTCGCACCGCCTTCAGCCATGTAACGCGGATCCTTGCAGAGCTTGTCTCCAAGGGTTATCGCATCGTAATAGTCCGTGCCGTTGGGAGTTGCGATGACTTTTACGCAAGGCTTGAGCTTGCGGAGGAACCACAGGTCGCTGATGTTGTCGTTCGGGATGCAGATCACTATCGGGATGTCGTTGTCCGAGCAGACGCGGGCGAAGGCCCTGGCCGTGTTTCCGGCGGACTGGACCACTAGCACGTGCCTGTTGTTTTTAGGCAGCCTGCCGCAGACTGAGAAGGCTTCCGTTTCCTTGAACGAGCAGGTCTCCATCTTGGCGCCGCGTTTCGGAACATAGCCGGAGAGGGTTATGTAAAGATTGTCCATTCCAAGGAGTTCGGCAAGTCCCTTGCTTTTGTAGGTGACAGGTGCGTGCGAATGTCTGAGCGTCCTGCAGACAGGAAGCCATTCGGCGTACCTGTAGAGTCCTTTGAGGTCATCGCGCGGAGTGAACTTGTCATTTTCGTAAACGGCTCTGACCAGCGAAGGGCTTTTCGCTTCGGGGTCAGCCAGCGTCCAGCCGGCGTCCGGGAAGATCCTTCCCGTGGCCACGTCCATAAGCCTGTAAGCGGTTCCTTTGTATTTCATAATGTGTTTTATTTGATTGCTTTTCTGTTACAGATTCAGAAGCAGCCAGTACATATAGGCTGCATAGCAGGCGAGGAATATGATTGCGTCAGCACGGTCGATTTTCCTGTCCTTGCCCGTGTAGGCGCTGCCCAGCAGGAGAAGCCCCGAGGCAATCAGCACTCCCATATCCACGATTGTCATTCCGCCGAATGAAAGTCCCGAAGGGTTGCCCGGCAGGACTTTGTAGCCCAGGGAGCAGACTCCAAGAATCAGCAGGATGTTGCCGATGTTCGAGCCGATGATGTTTCCGAGTGCGAGCTGGTCTTTCTTCTTCGCCGCCGCGACGATGCAGGTGACGAGTTCCGGCATCGAAGTGCCTCCGGCCAGGATGGTGACTGCGATGAACTTGTCGCTGATGTGCAGCATTCTGGCGATATGCGTGGCGCTGCCGACGAAGACTTTTCCTCCGAAGACGAGGCCTCCGAGACCCAGAAGAACCATAAGGATGGCCACCCAGAGCTTGCGTTCGTCTTTTTCGGCTTCCTCCTCGTCAGCCTTGCCGTGTTTGAACGACCAGTACATGTAGCATCCGAAGAGCAGAAGGAATATCACGCCGTCGAGTCTCGAGAGGATGTCTTCCTTGCCTATTCCGAAAAGGGAGGCGTGCATTCCGATGAACAGAAGCAGGATGGTCACGACTATGTTGAGAGGGATGTCGACTCTGATGTTGTCCCTGGTCATCGCCAGAGGGCGGATCAGCGCGGTGACTCCAAGAATCAGCAGAATGTTGAATATGTTCGATCCGACTATGTTGCCTATGGCGATGTCCGCGTTGCCCTGAAGCGCGCCGGTCAGGCTCACGACGAGTTCCGGCATCGATGTTCCGAGCCCGACGATGGTCAGGCCGATGACGAATTCGCTGAGTCCGGCTTTTCTGGCTATTGTCGACGAGCCTTCCACAAGCCAGTCGGCTCCGAGAACGACAAGCGCAAGTCCTGCAAGCAAGATTAAAATTTCTGTAAGCATATCTGCGTTGATATTTGTGTTTGAGTCAACGGAACTACAAAATTAACAAAATACGGCAAATTTGTTTACTTTTTGGCGTAGTATTTCGGCCAGCAGGCTTCCAGGTAAGCTTTCAGCCTGTCTTCGTGCGGGTTCGAGGCCGGCTCGTAGAACACCGTGCCTTCCATTCCGGCAGGCAGGAATTCAAGGTCGGTGAAATGGCCAGGGTAGTCGTGGGCATATTTGTAGCCGTCGGCGTAACCAAGCTGTTCCATCAGTTTGGTAGGGGCGTTGCGGAGGTATAGCGGAATAGGTTTCGCCCTATCGCTCTTTACGGTTTCAAGAGCCTTGTCTATCGCAAGATACGATGCGTTACTTTTAGGGGAACTTGCAAGATAGACAGCAGTTTCCGAAAGAGGAATCCTGGCCTCCGGCATTCCGATCTGGTGAACGACCTGGAAGCAGGCGTTGGCCAGCAGCAGGGCGTTCGGGTTGGCGAGCCCCACGTCTTCCGAGGCTGAAATGCAAAGGCGCCTTGCTATGAACAGCGGGTCTTCGCCTCCGTCCAGCATGCGGGCCAGGTAATAGACGGCGGCGTTCGGGTCGGATCCGCGGATGGACTTGATGAACGCCGAAATGATGTCGTAGTGCATTTCTCCGTCCTTGTCATAGACGGCGATGTTCTCCTGAATGCAGTCCGTCACTGCGGCGTTGTCGATGACAATCATGCCGTCCTTGCCTGAAAATGAATCGACTACGATTTCCAGTATGTTCAGCAGCTTCCTTCCGTCGCCGCCGCTGTATCTCATCAGCGCTTCCGTCTCCTTTAGTTCAATGTCCTTTTCCTTAAGCAGAACGTCCTTTTTCAAGGCATTGTTCAGAAGAGTAGCAAGGTCTTCAGTGTCAAGACTTTTCAGAACGAATACCTGGCAGCGGGACAGTAGGGGGGTGATCACCTCGAACGACGGATTCTCGGTTGTGGCGCCTATCAGCACTATGGTTCCGTTTTCAACGGCGCCCAGAAGAGCGTCCTGCTGGGCCTTGTTGAAGCGGTGAATCTCGTCGATGAACAGGATCGGAGCCGCTCCTTGTGAGAAAACCGAGGCGTTTCCGGCCTTTTCGATTACGTCTCTTACATCCTTCACTCCGGCGCTTACCGCTGAAAGCGTGTAGAAGTCCCTCGTGAGAGTCTGCGCGATTATTCGTGCAAGCGTCGTCTTGCCGACGCCGGGCGGCCCCCAGAGGATGAATGAAGACAGGTTTGAATTCTCGATCATCTTGCGCAGGACGCAGCCTTCGCCGACAAGATGCTTCTGACCGACGTATTCTGACAGATTTTTAGGCCTCATCCGCTCTGGAAGCGGCGGGAGCATCGTGCTGGTCGCAATTCTGTTGCCAGTTTCTGACATATTTCTATAATTTTTTAATATTCAGTTAAAAAAACTTCATTGTTAAATACGATAACAATTTTGTTCAATGCCATTTTGGCTTAAATCCGCACCCAATTCAGGACAAATTTAGCAAAAGAGATTTCATCATTATTAAAAAATTACTTGAATTAGTTTCGTATATTTGTATGCTCTAGTTTGACCCTTTTGTTACACAATTGACATTATGTTAAGTTGTGCGTGCTGATGAAGGAAAAACGGGCATATTTTGCGGCTTCCCTTTTATAGAGATATGATACTTCAACTTCTTACATTGCTTGGCGCGCTAGCGCTATTCATCTTCGGGCTGGAAATGCTCAGCTCGGGAATCCAGAAATCCTGCGGAGACAGTCTCAGGCGCTTCGAGAAATGGATGGCGTCCGGCTCTCCGTTCAAGCAGATACTGTCAGGCGCCGGCTTCACCGCCGTCGTGCAGTCCTCGGGAGCCACCACCCTTCTTGTGGCAAGTCTTGTCGGAGTCGCGTCGCTGTCGCTCAAGCAGGGCATCTGCGTTATTATGGGCGCAAATGTCGGTACAACTATAACTGCTTGGTTTATAGCTATTTTGGGCTTTTCGCTCAACTTGACCGCCCTTGGATTCATCCTGCTCGGCATCGGTTTCGTGATGACTCTTATGAAGAAGTCGATCGTCAAGAACCTCGGTCAGGCGATTCTGGGCCTGGCGCTTTTGTTCATAGGGCTGATCTACCTTAAGTCCACGCTTCCCGCCATAGACACGGCTCCGCAGGCGGCCGCCTTTCTGTCAGGCATTTCCGCGCACGGTGCGTGTTCCGTCCTGATTTTTCTTCTGGCCGGTCTCGTCATCACGTCGATTCTCCAGTCGTCCTGCGTTACCGTCGTCCTGACTATGGTCCTTGTCTATTCAGGCTGGATTTCATTCGAGATGGGTGTGGCAATGGTCATCGGTGAAAACATCGGTACGACGATAGGAGCCAACATAGCCGCCAGAGGCGCCAGCGTTCCTGCCCGCAGGGCCGCACTCGCCCACTCCATCTTCAATGTCGCCGGAGCCGTTTTCGTGCTGATTTTCTTCAGGATATTCATTAAGGCCAACATCGGTTTCGCTTCGCTGTTCGGCTTGAGCCCGGCTATGACCGGCGTCATAGGGATCGCCTGCGCCCACACTCTCTTCAACGTCGTGTCAACGCTGGTGCTCGTGTGGTTCCGCAAGCCTATGGCGGCTTTGCTGACAAAGTGCGCAGCGGATGTGGCGCCTGATTCCGGAGACTTCCGCCTGAAATACATAGGAAGCGGCAGAATTGTCGGAACTCCTTCAATGTCAATAGAATTGGCGTACAAGGAAGCGGTGAATTTCGCTGTGACGGCACAGGAAGGCTTCCAGAATGTCAAGCTGGCCCTTGTCGAGAGCGATCCTGACAAGTTCGAGGAATACCGCCTGAAACTCGTCAAATGCGAGGAAGTCACCGACAGGTTTGAATATGAGATCGCCGGATTCCTCAACAAGGTCACCGCTGAGTCGCTGAACGACCGCGAGGCGGGAGAAGTCAAGGTCATCTACAGAGTAATCAGCGAGCTTGAAAGCCTTGGAGACAGCTGCGAGAACATCAGCCGTCTGTTCGTGCGTCTGCGTGTGCACAATCTGGAATTCGATTCCGACACGGTCGGCAAGGTCCTGCTGCTCATAGGCAAGGTCGGCAGTGCGTTTGAAGTGATGGTGTCCAACCTGAGGCTTGCCGCTGAAGGCCGTCTCAAGGACATAAGCAACGCCTACAGCGCCGAAGACAGCATCAACAGCACCCGCGATGCCCTTCGTGACGAAGGGATTGTGCTGATAGAGAAGGGGTCAGGAAAATTTCTCGCCCTCAACTACTATCTTGACCTGCTTGCGGAACTTGAGGCTATGGGCGACTTCATGATCAACATCTCGCAGTCTCTCGTCCACGAATTTGACAGGTAACGCGCGCATTGCCGGCACGCTGAATCGGAAAAAACAATAGATTTTCAAATGTCCAGAAAAAGAGTCGATCTCCTGCTGGAGAACTTGACGATAGAATCCTGCGCCGCTGAAGGCAAGGCGCTTACACATTGGAACGGGGCCGTTGTGTTCGTGCCGTTCGCCGTTCCGGGAGATGTCGTCGACATCCGCGTGATAAAGAAAAGCAAGAAGTACTACGAAGGCATAGTCGAAAGGATAGTCAAGCCGTCCAAGGACAGGCTTGAGCCCTTCTGCGAGCATTTCGGGGTCTGCGGCGGCTGCAAATGGCAGCCTCTCCCCTATTCTATGCAGCTGGAGGCCAAGCGTCAGCAGGTCTATGACCAGCTAGTGCGTCTGGGGCATCTGGAGGTGCCGGAAATCAGGCCTACGCTTCCTTCCGACAACACCCGCTACTACCGTAACAAGCTTGAGTTCACGTTTTCGTCCAAACGTTGGCTGCTTAAGGACGAGGATCCTGAGAACGTGCCTGCCATCGACCGCATGGGACTTGGTTTCCACGTCGGCAAGTTCTTCGACAAAGTCCTTGACATAAGGCACTGCTGTCTGCAGAAAGACCCGTCCAACGCAATACGGCTTTTCATCAAGGATTACTGCGTCAGGAACGGGCTGGACTTTTTCGACATCCGGCAGAACGTCGGCTATGTCAGGAACATGTTCATCCGCACGACGGACACGGGAGACCTGATGGTGATAATATGCTACTTCTACGAGTGCCGTGAGGTCAGAGAGAAGATGCTTGACGCTATAGCTGAAGCATTCCCGGAGATAACTTCTCTTTACTATGTAATAAACAGTAAGTTGAATGATTCGATAGGCGACCAGGAATGCATTTTGTACAAGGGCTCCCATACCATTCGCGAGACTATGGAGGGCCTGACCTTCCGCATCGGCCCGAAGTCATTCTACCAGACGAATTCAGGCCAGGCGCTCAAGCTCTATTCCGTCGCGAGAGATTTCGCCGGGCTCAGCGGCAGCGAGATTGTCTATGACCTGTACACGGGGACCGGTACCATAGCCCAGTTCGTGTCCGGAAAGGCGGCGAAGGTCATAGGCATTGAATATGTTCCCGAAGCCATCGAGGACGCTAAAGTCAACGCGGCCGGAAACGGCATCACCAACTGCGAATTCTTTGCAGGCGACATGAAGGACGTTCTGAGCGCCGAGTTCATTCAGGAGCACGGGCAGCCTGACGTCATCATTCTGGACCCGCCAAGGGCAGGAATCCATCCGGACGTGGCGAAGGTGATTCTCGAGGCCTCCCCTGCCCGCATCGTCTATGTAAGCTGCAATCCGGCCTCCCAGGCCCGTGACCTCGCGATACTGGCGGAGAAATATTCAATCACCGCAGTCCAGCCTGTCGATATGTTCCCGCATACTCAGCACGTAGAGAATGTCTGCGCCCTTGAACTGAAGCGTCAGCAGGAAATCTAGAACGGATAGCCGACTCCGAAGTGAACCGAGAAGCCGTCACGCTTCAACCACTCGGACGGACTGCGCCAGCAGTCGTCTCCGAGTGAAGGGTCGTGGAGTTTGAATCCGGTGTCAAGCCTGAGAATCAGGAAATTGAGATCAAGCCTCAGTCCGAGTCCCCAGTCTGCGGCGATGCTGCCCAGACTGAACGTGGTGTGGCTTCCGGCGTCTCCGTCAGCCTCCTTGAGCGTCCAGACGTTGCCGACATCAGTGAAGACCGCCCCGCAAAGTTTCCAGAAGAGAGGAAATCTGTACTCAAGGTTGGCTTCCAGCTTGAAGTCGCCGGTCTGGCTTGGAATCACGAAGGTAGTGTCGGCGGCCGACGCTCCCGGACCGAGAGCCCTGGCCTGCCAACCTCTCATGCTGTTGGCTCCACCGCTGTAGAACTGCTTCTCGAACGGCAGGGCTGAAGAGTTGCCGTAAGCGAATCCAGCGCCGCCCTGAAGCCTTGCGGCCAGCGCTCTGTTGCCGTTCTTGCCGAACACTATTGTTTTCCCCAATGTGATTTCAGTGCGGATGTACTGCGAATACGGTGTGTTCCAGATCAGTCTGGAACCATATTCATCAGTTCGCATCGTCTTGTTGAAGAGGCTTATCACGTTGCCGGAGGCGTCAAGCTGCAGGCGTGCGTACCGGTAGGACTCCTTAGGGTTGACGGCGGAATTTGTCGTGTAGTAGGCCACAAGGCCGCTTCCGACGTCAAAGTGGTTCTGGTAGGCGTCCCTGAGGAAAGGATTGTCGGAGAGATTGCTGTAGAATGTCGGGTCAAGGTTTGACAGGCTGACGATCTTGGCCTGGACAGGATAGATCTGATAGAAGAATCTGCTGTTCCAGAGTGAGCCGGTATAGCCGAATGACGTCGAGATCATGTTCCTTGTGTACTCCGGACGGTTCTGGAAGTTGTAGGATGCGCTGATTTCGGTGCGCGGAACTGAAGGCCCCTTGAAAAAAGTGTTCGGAAGGCCCAGAAACTCGGGGAAACTGATGCTTGCGGAGACTCCGAATTCGTCGGAGCGCACGCTGCGGTCGTTGTATTTGAACTGGAAGTTGCCTAGAAAGCCCAGGTTGAGCCATTGGCCGCCGTGGAATATGTTCTTGTGGTAGTAGCTGAGCTGCGGCGAGATTCCTACAAGGCCGCTGGAATTGGTAGATCCTTCAAGGTTGATCTTGAATCCCTGCATCCTTGACTTCTGCAGGTCGATCGAGCAGTCGACGATACCGGTGTCCCGGGGGGTCAGCGAAACGCTCACGCCGTTGAACAGCCTCAAAGCCGAGAGCCTGGAATATGTCGTGTTCACTTCCGTTTCGTCATAAGGCGCGCCGGAACGTATCGTGTTCATGTCCCTGAGAACTTTGTCGTTGAACTTGAGGTCTTTGTCATAGGACACGGTCACGTCGCCGAAGACGTATTTCCGGTGCGGAACTGAATTCTCCTTCGTCTGGTTCCTGGTGTATTCCCGGATTATCATCACAAGGTCCGCGGTGTCCTTCCTGCCGATCGTGTCGGCCTCAAAAGAATAGAAGTTCTTCGTGAACCCGAAGTAGCCGTTGCGGCGGAACCAGGCTGCGGACCGCTCCGTTTCCTTTTCAAGGGCATCCTCCGACAGCAGCGTCCCGGTCTTCACGGTCACGTTCGCCGTGTCGGCGTAGAAATCTTCGCGGAACTCGCCTTCGGGCAGCGAATATGTCACCTTGCCCACGGTGAAGCGATTCCCAAGTTCGACTGAATATGTTACGTCGACTTTCTTGTTCCTGCTCCGGACTTCGCTGGTGACTTTGGATCCGTAGTAGCCGAGGTATTCCAGATGCCTTTCAATGCTTTCCGCCGATTCGTCGACCAGCGATGGCTGGTAGATTACCGGAGCGGTACCCAGCTTTCTGATGAAGCGGTTGAAAGGCTTGTCCGCATCCTTGCCTGACCAGTTGTACAGAATCAGGAAAGGATTCCATCCGAAGATGATGCTGGAGTTGGGTTTCTGCTTGATGTACGACTCGACCTTCTTGGTGTTGAAGCGCTTGTCGTTCACGACTTTGACCTTGTTGGACGCAAGACGTTCCTGCCCGTCTTCAAGTACACGGGTAGTGCTGCATGAAGCGACCGTCACTGCCAGGCAGACGACTGCCGCCAGACGGAATGCAAAGGAGTCAAGAGTCATATTCCGCAAAATTAGCAAGCGTTTCTGAATTTTCTTCAAAATAGGGACAAAATATTAATTTTCGTGCCTATCTTTGCACGCCGGATCAGGATTCTCCGGCAGTTCCTTTTTGTCAAACATTAAAGCACTACGTTTTTTTAAGGAATGAAGAACAAGTACATCGATCTTGTGGACCAGACATTCGATTTCCCGCAAGATGAATTCAGAGTCGAGGACGGCAACCTTTTTGTCAACGACATCGATATGATGGGAATCATAAAGAAGTACGGTACGCCGCTGAAACTCACCTACCTTCCGAAGATCACTTCCCAGATCCAGAGGGCGAAGCGGATGTTCCGCAACGCGATGTCCAAGGTAAGCTACGAGGGCGACCACCACTACTGCTACTGCACGAAGAGTTCGCAGTTCAAGTTCGTCATCGAACAGGCTCTCAAGAGCGATGTCCATCTTGAGACGTCATCGGCCTACGACCTTGATCTCATTCGGAAACTGGAGGAAGACAAACTTGTTGACAAGAATCTGATAATCATCTGCAACGGCTTCAAACGCCCGCAGTACATCGAGAATATTGCCAAGATGCTCAACGAGGGCTGGCGCAACATCATTCCCGTCCTTGACAACAAGAACGAACTTGAGGATCTTGACGACCTTACCGAGGTTCAGGCCAATCTGGGCATCCGCATCGCCTCCGAAGAGGAGCCGTCGTTCGACTTCTACACCTCGAGGCTCGGCATAAGGTACTCGGACATCATTCCGTTCTACCGCAACGGCATCAGCAAGAACCCCAAGTTCAAGCTCAAGATGCTGCATTTCTTCATCAACACGGGCATCAGGGACACTTCCTACTACTGGAACGAACTCGCGCGCTGTCTGAACCTTTACTGCGACCTGAAGCAGATCTGCCCGGACCTCGATTCTCTGAACATCGGTGGCGGACTTCCTATAAAGACCTCTCTCGCAGTCGATTACGACTACAAGTACATGATCGAGGAGATTGTCTATCAGATAAAGTCAGTCTGCGACGCGCACAGCGTGCCGGTGCCGGACATCTACACCGAGTTCGGCAACTTCACCGTCGGCGAGAGCGGCGCGACGATCTTCAAGGTGCTGGACGTCAAGCAGCAGAACGACCGCGAGTGCTGGTACATGATCGACAACTCGTTCATGACGAGCCTTCCGGACACCTGGGGACTGCACCAGAGGTTCATCCTCTTCCCAATCAACAAATGGAATGATGAATATCACCGCGTCTTCATCGGCGGACTTACCTGCGACAGCAAGGACTTCTACAATTCCGAGGCGCATTCCAACGCCATCTTCCTCCCTGTGATGAAGAACAGGCGCGACCCCCTTTACATCGGCTTCTTCCACACGGGTGCCTATCAGGAGGCCATTTCAGGTTACGGCGGGGTCAAGCATTGCCTCCAGCCTTCACCGAAGCACATACTCATCGACAAGGACCGCGACGGAAAGATCACGACCCGTGTCTTCGCTCCTGAGCAGACTTCAGAGTCAATGCTGAAGATTCTCGGTTTCTAGAATCAGTTTTCGATTTCAGTCTCCTATTATGCCTTCATCTGTAAGCCACAACGAGATAAAGTTCGTCAAGTCTCTGGAGCACAAAAAGTTCCGGGACGAGAACGGCTTGTTTGTAGTGGAAGGTGAGAAGATGGTGGCCGAGGCGCTGGCCTCCTCGTTCGAGGTCGAGAAGGTTTACCGGGACTCCGAGGTAGGAGCCGCAGCGATGGATAGGCTGAGCCTTATGGCCTCTCCCTCCCCTGCTCTGGCACTCGTAAGGAAACCCGCTGACATCCAGCTCGATGATTTCGGGAATCTGCCGTCAAAAGGGCTGTTCCTGGCCCTTGACGGAATCCGCGACCCGGGCAATCTCGGGACAATCCTGCGTACCGCCGACTGGTTCGGCGTGGATGCCGTCTACGCCTCCGAGGACACCGTCGACATATTCAATCCCAAGGTAGTTCAGTCAACGATGGGGGCCATATTCAGGGTGAAGTTCCATTATTGCGGCATCCCGGGCCTCTGCTCAGCCGTAGTTAAGGCGGGAGGCCGCGTCTTCGGCACTTTCCTTGACGGCGAGGACATATATTCAAAGACTCTTGACAACGGCGCCGCGAGGCCTTCTGTCATAGTTGTGGGCAACGAGGCGAAAGGCATTTCGAAGGAAGTCGGTGCGGTTGTCACCGACCGTCTGTTCATCCCGTCCTGGCCGCGTGACCGGAGGGGTTCCGAGTCGCTGAACGCCGCGGTCGCCACGGCGGTCACCCTCGCTGAATTCCGCCGCCACCTTTAAACGCTTCATTTTTCAGAAACCGAAAGCCTGGAATGGAACGCAAGAAAATCATCTATCAGGTTCTGCCGCGTCTGTGGGGTGAGGGAAAATTCTCCTCCATCGATGACGCGAGCCTTGAATATTTCCGGTCGCTCGGTGTTTCTGATGTTTGGTTTACCGGAGTGATAAGGCACGCGACCACTTTCGGGGCGCCCGGCTGTCCGGCTTCCGACAAGCACATCGTCAAAGGTGACCTCGGCTCGCCGTATGCGATTGTGGATTACTACGATGTCAATCCGTATCTCGCTGACGATCCGACGGAAAGGATGTCGGAGTTCGAGTCTTTGTTGAGCCGAACACACTCCCACGGTCTGAAAGTGCTGATCGATTTCGTGCCCAACCACGTGTCAAGGGACTACGGCAAGGTAGGACTTCACTGTTCTGAGACCGAGCCGCTTGGAGCCGCGGACGACCCGACCGTCCATTGGAGGCCGGAGAACGATTTCTACTACTATCCGGGTCAGCCGCTGACGCTTCCCTTCAGCGAGCAGACCTACTACGAGAATCCGGCCAAGGCTTCGGGAAACTGTTTCTCCCCCGCCCCCGGCATGAACGACTGGTATGAGACCGTCCGTCTGAATTACTGTGACTTCCACACTGCCACCTGGGACAAGATGCTCGAGATTGTCCGTTACTGGTGCGGCAAGGGCGTGGACGGTTTCCGCTGCGACATGGTCGAGATGGTGCCGAAGGAGTTCTTCAAATGGCTCATCTCCAGAATCAAGGAGGAGTTTCCCGGCGTTGTCTTCATCGCCGAGGTCTATCAGAAAGAACTTTATTCCAGTTACATACGTGAGGTCGGTTTCGACCTTCTCTACGACAAGTCCGGGTTCTACGACAGCGTGCGGCGTGTAGTCGAGGGCAAGGGTTCCGCGAAAGAACTGACCTGGAACTGGCAGTTCCTCGGCGACCTTCAGCCGAGAATGCTGAACTTCCTCGAGAACCACGATGAGCAGAGGTTCGCCTCGGACTTCTTCGCCGGAAACGCCGCCCGCACGTTCGCTGCCCTCGGAGCGGGCATATTCCTTAACACGGCTCCGTATATGGTTTATTTCGGCGAGGAGATCGGT
>CAVCDF010000100.1:0-16073 GCA_963600795.1 Anaerotignum sp.
GACCAGACCTTCGCTCATCGGCCACACTGTCAGCAGTTTATCTGCCACGAGTTCGCCCTCCAGTCTGGCCTGCAACTGACAGATTTGCGTCTGCAAGGCGTGGGAACGGCTTTTCGTGCAATTCTAATATTGGGTATTAATTAATGATTATCTGCAAAAATACCCAGCAGAATAAGGTAGCCGTGAGGAATAATAGATTGAATCATAATGAATTAAATATTTGTCTTTAGTTGAATCCTCCTTAAGACAAGTAGCTAAGTCACAGATAATCAAACCTATAGTCCCCACGCAACAAATCTTGCTGCTTAGTGGGCTCGTTGCTTAAGTGCAACGGAACAAGTGCGAACATGAAGGACAGACTTGAATGGCCTGGGCATAAATGCGTATAGTCAGTTATTAATGCGTATAAACAGTCTCCGACTTCACTTTCCGTCAGTTTTTTTTGCGAGTCGGGAAAATTTGAGTAACTTTGCACTCCCTTAAAGGGCCAAATTTGGAGAGTTGGCCGAGTGGTTGATGGCGGCAGTCTTGAAAACTGTTGACCTTAACGGGTTCGGGGGTTCGAATCCCTCACTCTCCGCTAGCGTTATGAGCTCAGCGCATTAGCGCTGGGCTTTTTTTTTGGTGTGCTGCCCTTTTGCAAGCTTGCTTGCAAAAGGACAGTCGCGCCGAAAAAGCCTAAGAGCCGAAGGCTCTTGAGTTCCAAACGCTTGCAAGGGCACTGCGGCGAGCGGAAAGGGAAAAGGCACGCGCGTCTGCGCGTGGCTTTTCCCTCGCGTAGCGACGAAATCCCTGAGAGTGAGCATCTCCCCGCGGCAGCATTGGACGGCGAACCCGGCCGAGGGTGTCAAAATTTCACTGCAGAACCTTACGCAATCGAATTTCATCCAGATAGAATTCCTTACCTGCATAATTGGCCGGACTTATATAGAAATTCTTAATCTTGTTCCAATAGTAACCATCTTTCCAGTCTTCACCTAATTGAAAGTTACTCAAAGGAATTCTGACCACTTCCCACTGGCCTTGACAATTATGCTCGTTTGCCCGATATTCGTAGAAATATGTCGGGAAATACCATGGATCAGTCTGAAGTAAAGTTTCAAAATTAAACGATACGACCAAATCCGGATCATCTGTTTTAATCGCAAATTCAAGGACATATCCTTCGTCTTCAGCTGGAGAGAAATCAATCCAATCCTCATTCTCAAACAGATGAAATATCTCCCAACTCGTCCAGTCACTGAAACGTATGCAGGTTTTACCTTTGTAAGGTTGCTCTGTGCACCCGGGATTCCAGTGGCTCCCTACCTGTTCAAATCCGTCACAATAGAAGGTCATTCCATCTAAAGGATTGATACTGTGGCTAATTTTGGAAAAACGGCCATTGATTAACTGGTATAGTCTGACACCATTGTCCCGCATCCTTCCTACCAGATAGTTTCATAAAATGATTATCCGCAATTTTACCCAAAAGTTGGAAAGGAATCTTGATTTTTGAGGTATATAGCAGTAGAATAAGGTTAAAGACTGCTGCTTATGAGACTCATCGACTTCTTGACATATTTCCCAGACGAGGACGCTTGCAAGGCTAAGTTCAAAGAACTGAGGCTGAAGAAAGGCGTTGTATGCCCGCATTGCGGATGCGTCCACCACTATTGGAAGGAGGATAAAGGGATGTTCCAGTGCAAGCAGTGCGGATACCGCCAGAGCCTCAAGGCTAACACCGTGCTCCACGGCTCGCATATCCCTTTCAGAGACTGGTTCATTGCGATGGACCTGCTCACCTCCACCAAACATACATTCTCGGCTTCGGAGATGCAGAGGCAGCTCGGAAGGAAGCGTTACCAGCCAGTATGGGAGATGATGCACAAGCTCCGCACGGTGATGGGAGAGCGTGACTCCGAATATTTCCTCACATATTCAGTGGAACTGGATGAGGCGTTCTTCACCACGCAGACTCCGAAGGAGAAGAAAGGAGAGCAGCTCAGTAGCGGCAGCGGTTCGGAGAGGAAGGCGAAGGTGCTCGTTATGGCGGAGTCCGCTCCAGTGGAAAGCCCGAAGAAGGGGCGGAAGAGCAAGAGGGTTGGGCATATCAAGATGCTCGTGATTCCAGATTTGAAGAAGGACACGTTGACGGAGCTGGCGAAGGAGAATGTCCATCCGAAGGCGTTTGTCACGATGGATGCGAGCCACGCCCATTCGGATATTGAGAAGCGGTTCCATTCACACGTGGAGAAACTGCTCACCCAGCAGGAGATAGACAAGGTGCTGCCGTGGGTACATACAGTAATCGCCAACGCTAAGATGCAGTTGGCGGATACTTATCACGGTATGAAGGGGGAGTTCCTTCAAGATTATTTGAATGAGTTTTGTTACAAGTTCAACAGAAGGTATTTCGGTGAAGGGCTGTTCGACAGGCTTCTCGACATCTGTTCAGTGTACCAGAACCACTTTGAACATAGGGTTTATAACAGGAATTTGTGCAACGACGCTGCTTAGAGCCTTGTCCTCAAGATTTTCCTTACAGCCTCGCAAACCATCTGGCGAAGTTCTGATTCAGAAATACGTATTTTATTATGGCTTTCACTGACTGGAGATGTGACTCTGACAAGGAGTGATGGGTCAACGTTATCTATCCTCTTCGCTTTGGAAAGGGTAATGCTTCTATCCGTTTCGTAACTAATAACGCCATTGATGGTTATTGTATCACCCTTTGAAGCCTCAGTGTTCACATATGCCCAAACTGATTTTCCTAATCCATCTGGTAGAATTCCTATTTTTGTACACCATCCATATATCGTGCTTACCTTTTCACTTTTTATCACCTTCCCTGTAAAATCTTGCCCATATAGTTTTATCTTTCTATTTATATGGTCTTTTATCGTTATTTGGAACTTTTCTAACACTTTGAGCAAGTATGGGTAACGAAATTTACCCGTGTCATATCCCCCATAGCTGTCATCATAAAACAAGGAAATTGCCGTAGGTATGTCTGGAGCATTATCTATAATTTCATCAAGTCTTTGGGATATTGTGTCAATTGCAGCATCAACAGATTTTCTTGAATATGATTTATCGTAGAGAGATTTAAGCCACACTTTAATATCATACATTAGTTTTTCCTTGTTATCTTTCTTCTTTGCTTCTTCTTTTGCGGCTTCAAATATTTCTCCTTGCAAAGCGGTATCGCAGTCATTAATGTCACGATAAGAATATCTCGTGTAATTGAATTCGCCATTTACAGCACCACGTGATGTAAAACCCTTGATGCCGAACTTTTTTGTGCTTATGTCATAATACAATATTGTGCAATCATCATCTTCATAACGTCCGTGGTACTCCCCGCATATAAGCACAAGACTTGAATTGTTGTCAAAAGTAACATCTGTCCCAAGAAGATTGTTTGGAAAACAAACATCTTCTTTCAGTATCTTTTTAACTGATTCTTTAACAATCCGCCTTAATTGCGATTCGTTGATTCTCCTTACGCAACAATTATTCTTTGATTCATCGATTCTTCCAGAGATATAAGCTAAGACTTCGTTGTCTATTCCATTCTCCGATGAGTTATATTCTCCGTCCGTGTTAAAGAACGTTTCGGAGTTATCTGTGTGGATTACCCTAATTGTTTGAAATCCACCAAGTTCAGTTTGTATTATCACGTTTTCAACATCGGAGTTTTCATCGCTCTGATAAAGTTGCAAGAGTCGTTCTTGAGCCGTAATATCATTTGTCCTTGCTTTAGACATCCAACGTTCACCGTCTTCCGCAGCGTCACCAGCGGATTTGGCATTAGACGCATACATTCTTGCTTCTGCGGCTATATATTGCCATTCATTATTAGAAAACTTATTTAGCATAAAATTAGAATTTTCCTATAAATAGTTTTTGAAAAGAATTTTGCTACATTTGTGGAAATCAGAATAGATATGGATAAGAATACGGCAACAGAATGGGTGAAGAATGCCGAAGGCAAATTCTTCACGGCGTGTGAAAACGGTGAGACAGAGGGACTCATTGGAAAAATCACAATGTACAATCACACCTATGATGTATTTTATCAGCGGGACAGGGTAGGGCATTACATAACCCTTCAGCAGACAACGGATAACCTTCCTAATGTGAACTGTGTTGAAAGTCGCGTGAAATCTGAGGTTATTGATGGAAAATGCGAACGGAATGAGAATAAGCTGACATTGAAGTCCACTTTCCCAATTTTAGACGAAGACTTTTTCCAAAAACAGCTTAAACAATCTATTATAGAAGTTTATCATATGCTGGCATTGGTTGAAGATAGGCTTAAGGTTATGGAAAAGATGAATGTGGCACAGATGCAAGAATAAAGTGTCTGGAAATTCTGTAAAAGTAATTACGGCAACAGAAAACGCCTCCCTAATAGGGGGCGTTCAATGTATTTAACCAAGAATGTCGGTTTATCTTTGGGTATTATTGCGGATAATCATTTTTCATAACGGAAGTAAATTTAGGATTTTTTTGCGGATAATCAGTAAATAGTATAACTTTGTCGCTTCGGAAGTCGTTGTGCTTCCGGTTATTGCTATAATGTAACCTTGTAAAGAATGAAATCAACCAGACTTATCGCGCTTCCCCTTCTGATATTGGCGGCTGCATTCACGGCCTGCAAGCACGAATCCCCGGAAACTATTGTTGTACCTTTAGAAGGAGTATGGGAAGGTCCTATGACCATAACTGACGGCAACACCTCGCTGAGAGTGCTCCATTTTGATGGGAATACCGCAGAATTCATAGATTACGACTACACGCTTGCCGAAGGATACGATGCCACGGCGAGACAGACTTCCCCTGTTGACATTGTCACACAAAACGACAGCTGCACTGAATTCAATGTAAAGGTTGACGGCAGTCAGATGACATTTGCCCGTGAAGGCGACGTTATTACGGGCCCTTCTGACAATAAGGTCTTTTACCACCTTACAACAAACGGGCTGGACTATTATCAGGCAAAGGAATCAGAAGAAAGTCTGCTTCCGGCGGAGACGATATTCGCCGGTCCGCAGATGTATGATGTCGCGCTGAATTCAAGTAATTTTGAGGCCTTTGACTGGAATTGGACGGAGTTTCTCGAATGGGCGGTCAAGACAGCCGGCACAACGGCCTGGGGCAAGGGCGTAAGCGCTCTTCTGGACCTGCTGTTCCCGCCGTCCGGCGAGACAACCACCCTTGATGACCTGCTGGACAAGATGAATGCCATCACCGACCAGCTCAACCAGATGACGCTCTTGTACAAGAACACGACATACGAGGCCAAGCTCAACGAGCGCAGCAAGTATGTCAGCGAACTCACGAACTACAATGAGGAATACTATGTCCGTCTGAGCAACGCCGAGACCGAGGACGATGTCGCCAAAATCATCAACGACTGGGCATCCCACACGGTAGGTGGCAATCCTGTTTATGTACAGGGACTCAATTTCATCGATTTCCTGCTCAACACGGTAGTGGAGCAGAGGGACATCTTCAATATGTATGACCTTTACACCTACAACACAACTGCGTGGGAAAATGAAGGTTACGCCGTGAGGGAGGCCCTCCGTGCCGGCGACATAGCGGTAGCTGCAGAGAATCTGTTCCTGACCCAGCTCTACTATACGCTGAGAACCGATATGGACGACAACTCGAAAAAGACGATGCTCGACAAGAACATCGAAAAGTTCAACCTTCTCGCGGACTACATCCAGAAACGCCCCGTGGAGCATCACGACGACAAGGCCATCTGCCAGATTCCGGGGGCCCACTTCGTGATGGACGCCGTAAACTTTACTTTTCAGGGGTCCTCAACATACAGGAATCCATCGTGGTTCAGCATCCCCCGCAGCTGGTTTGAATACGATGATGATATGGATTTCATCTATGGTCCCAACAAGGCCGAGTGCTACAACAAGTCGCTGACCCCCGACGAGATAAGGCACATCCTGGACTATTACAACGGCCAGGGCTGGACCTTGGCCCAAATCTTTATTCTGAAGGCCAAATGCCGGCTCTATATGCTGCCTTTGCAGACCACCATCCTCACGCTCCAGAGCAAGGGATACTCTTCTGACTACACAATAATAGGGCTGGACCAGTCAGTCGACTTCTACGCAAAATCCTCCAGTGAAATCGGCGCCAAAATCATAGGAAAAGGCCATTTCGAGGTCAAGGGAGGCTTCTATTGGCAGTATCTTGAATTCGTCCGCTGGGAAAGTTTCAACGAAAACCAGTTCTGGATCAGGACCAACGTCCTGGAACGATGATCCGGAACGCACCGGCCATCTTTCCCGTTGCCTTATTCCCCGATGAAGTAACCTTTGCGGCGCGGAGCCTCTTCAAGCCTGTCTGAATATACCGACGGGGCGAAAGGCCGCATATTGTACCTTGAGGCCATCACCTGGCCGTAGGCACCTGCGCTGCGGATGGCGATTTTGTCGCCTCTGACGCAGTCCGCTCCGAGACCTGCAGCGCTGATGATGTCGTTGAGGCGGTGGTCGGAATTGGCCTTCACTGAATAGTGAACCTGGATTCCGGTGCGGTCTGAAAGTTCGGCGACCTTAGCCACGGTGGCTCTGAACAGGTCGATGTCGTAGTAGTAGAATGGGGTCGCGACCTTGCTGAAAGCCGCATAGTCGTTAATCTGTAACATATCCTTCGTAATGTCCGCTATAGTAATACACTGCCCGCAAATGTAATCAATCATTTGTGAATCCCCTTGCATATTTTTCCGTCCGGAGGACTTTTCGTCTGTATTTCTTATATTTGCCGGTCATATGGGAAAGGTATACAATGATTTCGGCTCTCTGAAAGGGCTCAGGAAGGAACTTGAGAAGCAGGATGCTAACAAGCCCGGAAAGGTTTCCGAGGCGACCGTGCGTCCTAAGGCGGAGAATCGCCGGACACCTGAAAAGGCCCGGACGGCGGAAGAGTGCATCGCGGTCGGAATGAAGGTCCGGCTGATGGACGCCGAAGTCGAGGGTGTCATCAAAGGAATAGGAAAGGATTTCTTCACGGTGGAGTCAGACGGTCTTACGCTGAGGCTCACACGAAACGAGTTCATTCTTGTCGACGAGGCCGATGACAGAAAGCTCGGCGCCACGCGGCCGGTAGGTGGCAAGAGTTCCGGGAAGAAAGTGCACGATGCGGGCGAGGACCTCGTTGTGGACCTGCATATGGAGAAAATTCCCGGCAATGAGAGAGTCCCGGAATGGGATATGCTTGAGTTTCAGTTGGACTACTTCAGACAAATCCTCCGGAAGAACCTGAAGCACAAGGGCAAGCGCATCATATTCATTCACGGTGACGGCGAAGGGATCCTCCGCAAAGCCGTCAGGGATGAACTGGACAGCACCTTCGCGGTCTCCTGCACTTACGCCCCCGCCAATTCCATGCTCTACGGCACCGGCGCCACTATCGTCACGATACGATAAAGGTGCGGAACATCATCCTGCCGGTAGATGACTTCTCATCCTGAAATATCGGCCCGTGAATATGCCCGGGCTTTGCCTCAAGTTTTTTTACAGACATCGGCCCGGGGATATTCACCGCTCAAACTCTATGAAGTCTACTTGCAGCGGGTCCAGGATGAGTTGCGGCCGAAGGCGGGGGCGCCGACATAGCCTCGAAGCGTGAGGTTTCCGTCAGGCTTCATCTTGATGGTGGCCTTGTAGGTGTTGCCGCTTTCCGGATCGTAGATCGTTCCGTTCTTCCAGATGCCGTCGGCATAGGTCATATTCTTCAGAATGACAGCCCCTTTCAGGCTTCTGTCCTTCAGGTTCGCGTCAGGATTGTTGACATCTTTCGCATCCTCGACGACCACCCAGATGAGTGTGCCGACATATTTTCCGTTCTGTTTGGTGACCTGAATCTTGCCGGTCTTGTCCTCTGAAAAGTAAGTGCCGAGAATCTTATCCGCGTCCGTGGTCTGCGAGAACGCCAGGACGGTGGAAAGCAGCATAATAGCTGAGATGATGAACTTTTTCATATTTTCTTGAATATTGCGGGCTCCCCTTTCCGCAAAAAACAAGCCGGACAAACCGCTCAGTTCCGGACGATTTTATGGCTGCCTCTTGTTTCGCATGTTCACGGGAGGTCCTCCAGCGGGGGTGCCGTGCGCAAAACAGGCCTTCTGACGCACGGGAGGTCTTCCGGCGGGTGCGCCGTGCGCGAAACAAGCCTTCTGACGCACGGGAGGTCTTCCGGCGGGGGTGCCGTGCGCGAAACCGGCCTTCTGACGCACGGGAAGTCTTCCGGCGGGGGCGCCGTGCGCAAAACAAGCCTTCTGACGCACGGGAGATCCTCCGGCGGGTGCGCCGTGCGCGAAACAGGCCTTCTGACGCACGGGAGGTCTTCTGGCGGGTGCGCCGTGCGCGAAACAGGCCTTCTGACGCACGGGAGGTCTGTCCCGGGCCGGGGGTGTTTGTACATTGCGTTTTTTGTGCTATCTTTGCATAAGAGTAAAAGGTCTTACTATAAGATATGGTACTGGAAAAGCAGATACTGATGTTCCTTAACATCGTCAACAACAGCGTGAAGCAGTGTATGTCCGAAAAGTTCCAGAAGTCGGGCTTCAATCTGACTCCGGAGCAGTTTCTCGTGATGGACACTCTGTGGGACGAAGGGGTTCTGACCCAGCAGCAGATAGCCGACATCACGATGAGGGACAAGAATTCCATCGTCAAACTGATTGACGGCCTTGAGAACCGCAAGCTTGTCCGCAGGGCCAGCAACCCCAAGGACAGGAGGCAGAACCTGATAGAAGTGACACCATATTCACGGAAAATCAAGGACAAGGTGACGGAACTTTCATGGGAATCCGTCGCGACCGTAGTGGGCGACATCCCGCGGGAGGATCTTGAAAAATTCGTCAAGACACTCGCGGCGATGGAAAGGAATATTGACCCGAAGGCGGACCTTGAGGCTCTGGCACTTAAATACCCTACTAAAAAGCAGGAATAATGAAAGGATTGTACGACCTTCTGATGAAGGATTACCGTTTGAAGGAGGGGCTCAACGCCTGCATCAACTGCGGCACCTGCACGGCCATCTGCCCTGCGGCCGAGTTCTACCGCTATGACCCCAGGCGCATAGTGGACATTGTCCAGAGCAAGGACGATGATGCGATAGAGGCTTTGCTTAAGAGCGAAACGATCTGGTACTGCGGCGAATGCATGAGCTGCATGACCAGGTGTCCGCGCAAGAATGTGCCTGGACTCGTGGTGATGGCCCTGAGGAATCTTTCCATCGAACTGGGTTATTTCGTTGAGTCCGAGAAGGGCCGCCAGCAGTGTCTGCTGACCAAGGACCTCTGCTCGAATATTCTTGACTACGGCTACTGCATCTATCCCCGCCGCTTCGACTATGCCCGCCATCCGGAGGCCGGAAAGGTATGGGAATGGGAGGAACAGCACCTTGACGACGTGTTCGAGCGCCTAGGGGGCAACCTTGACGGCGAGGGGCAGGGCGCGATGAGACGCATCCCGCAGGAGGATCTCGATGAACTCAAGAGAATATTTGACGAGACCGGGGCGACCGAAAGGATTGAGAAAGTACGTGCGGCCGGGCTGAAGAAGGCCGCCGAGATGGGACTGACCGAAGAGGAGTTTGAAGAGAAAATCTACACGGACAGTGACCCGGAGCATTTGAACAGATAATTGAAGGACAATGATCTACGAAGGCAAACAGAAGATCTGGTCTGACTACCAGAAAGACATTCCCGACGACCACTATTTCTACGTGCGCAGCTGCATCAGGCAGAGCTTTTTTCCTGCCGCCGAGGCCGCGTTCCTGGACATAACGAGAAACAGGCTGGGCAAGGACATATTCGAGACTGAGCATCACACCACCTGCGGCGGCATCGCCTACCACTCCGACACCATCCCGCAGGAGACGGCGATGACCATCATCGCCCGCCAGTTCGCCCTGATGGCGAAGTACGGCTACGAGAACTACGTCTGCTCCTGCATCACCTCCTTCGGCCTCTACTGCGAGACGATGGAGACCTGGCGTGAATATCCGGAGCTGGAGGCGAAGGTGCGCGAGAACCTGTGGAAGACCTGCCACCTGGAGTTCGCCAAGCCGAAATTCCTCGTGCACGCCAGCGACCTGATCTACAAGTACCGCAACCTCATCGCGGCGCAGGCGAAGCACAAACTCATCGATGTCCACACCGGCCGCCCTTTGAGGGTGGTGGAGCACATCGGGTGCCACTATTCGAAGATGTTCCCATCGAAGGGAGTGGGTGGCGCTGAATATCCTTACGTGCTTGTCGGCATGATCGAAGCCTGGGGTGGCGAGATCGTGGACTACCCGGAGCGCCGGCATTGCTGCGGCTTCGGTTTCCGCCAGTACTTCATAAAGGGCAACAGGGGCTACTCCCTGTCCAACACCCACAAGAAGTTCGAGAGCATGGAGCCGTTCCATCCGGACCTGATCATCACCAACTGCCCCGGCTGTCCGTATTTCCTTGACAGGTGGCAGTACGTGATTGCAGAGTCGACCGGCAAGACCTACGGGGAGAACGGTCACGGAATTCCGGTCTTCACCTTTGAGGAACTGGCCGGCCTTGTGTTGGGCTACGATCCGTGGGATCTCGGTCTGCAGGTCCATCAGGTCGGTGTCGAGCCGCTGCTGGAAAAGATGGGCATCGACTACGATCCCGACCGGAAGTACTTGGGAGTCAACGGCAAGAATCTCGGCCAGCCCGGCCCTTGCTCTTGTTTGAAATAAGGACCTTCGAACGTGGAATAAGGTATTTTTCACAAGCACTTTGTTACAAGCGAAAGATAATGGTATTGGCATATTTTAAAACACCTTATTTCCCGTCACGAAAGTGACGGAGCAAGTCCCTCCCCCGAGGGGAGGGATTTTGGGAGAGGGTAACGTGAACTGATTTTTCATGGGCAATGCCCTTCGAACGTGGGATAAGGTATTTTTCACAGGCACTTTGTTACAAGCGAAAGATAATGGTATATGAAAAATAATGTATTGATTATAGGTGGCGGGCCTGCCGGCCTGGAAGCCGCTTCAGGCCTTCAGAGGCTTGGCTACAACGTCATCCTCATAGAACGCTCACAGACTCTCGGCGGTCATCTGGCCAAGTGGGACAGGCTATTCCCTGACGGAGTGCCTGCTTCGACGGCCCTTGACGGCCTTCTCGGCAAGATGGACGGGGTCAAGTGCTTCACGGACACCGAGGTGCAGTCCATCAACCGCCTCGACAAATCCTACAACGTAATCCTGTCCAACGGCATCACCGTCCTTTCCGACGCAGTGCTCCTTTCGACCGGTTTCGACCTGTTCAAGGCTGAAAAGAAGGAGGAATATGGCTACGGCATCTACGACCACGTGATCACCAACGCTGATCTCGAGGCCTGGTTCAGGACCGGATCGGACACACGTGTCGCCAATCCGAAGAAGATCGGGTTCGTGCATTGCGTGGGCTCCAGGGACGAGAAATCTGGCTGCAGGTCCTGCTCGAAAGTCTGCTGCGCCACTGCGGTCAAGCAGGCCTGCGAGATGAAGCAGGCTTTCCCTGACGCCCAGGTGTACTGCTTCTACATGGATCTGCGCATGTTCGGCCGCCACTACGAGGATCTCTACCTTAGCGCCCAGAAGGACTACGGCGTGAGGTTCATCAGAGGCCGCCTCGCCGAGGTTTCCGAGAACGTGGACGGGAGCCTTCTCGTGAAGGCCGAGGACACAGTCGCCGCCAAACCGCTGAAAGTCACCCTTGACCTTCTCGTGCTGATGGCCGGAATGAGGCCTTCGGCCAGCGGAAGAACCGTCGGGGACCTTCTCGAACTGCCTGTCGAGGAAGACGGTTTCTTCGCCGTCCGCGAGGCCGTCCTTGCCGGTCAGCGCAGCCCTATGCCGGGACTTTTCCTTGCAGGAGCGGCCACCGGACCGAAGACATTGCCGGACACCATCGCCGATGCAAGGGGAGCGGTCGTCGAGATTGATCGCTACCTCACCGACATATTCCCTGATGCGAAGAATTACAAGACTTTGATCCGCGAGAGATGGTAGATTTCGGTTTCGGTCTGGTCCCAAGTTCCAGAATCAATCTCGACCTTTTCGACAGAGAAAAGTTCGAAGCTCTGGCCGCCGTCGAGCCGGATGTGCGCAAGTGCATGGCCTGCGGCAGCTGCACTGCCGTCTGCACTGCCGGAAAATTCGTCCGCACCAGTGTCCGCTCCGCCATCGAGGAGCTCCATAACGCCCATCCTGACAAGGCTCTCGACCTTCTTAAGTCCTGCCAGCTGTGCGGAAAATGTTCGATGGTCTGCCCGCGCGGAATCAACACGCGGCATCTCATACTGTCAATATCCAAAATCTACGGAACGAAATGACGGCTATGTTCACTATTCTGGCCGCTCAGGCCGCTCAGACTTATCCCGAAGTGATCGACAGGATCCCGTCGGGCTACAACAACTTCGTCATTCCTTTCGTGGTCGGCATCTGCTTCATGCTATGCTGGCTGTCGGTCGGCCTTGTGAGGCTTCTGGCCAAGATTCCGGCGGAGGACCGCAGGAAATTCTGGAAGTCCCTCATAAATCCGAAGATCGCCGTCAAGAACATCCGCGACCTCTTTTGCGACTGCCTTTTCCACACGAAGATCTGGAAGCGCAAGCCTTTGCTCGGCTACATGCATTCTTCAATCGCCTTCGGATGGTTCATGCTGATTGTCCTTGGGCACCTTGAAGTGGCCCTTTTCGTGCCGAAGCATCTTGCCTGGACGCAGGGCGGACTTTTCTATCCGATCTTCTACAGGTTCTTCGTCTGGATAAATCCGGGACACGTCACGTTGAGGGGCTGGTTCTTCTTCTTCCTGATGGACTTCTTCCTGCTCTACGTCCTGACCGGTGTCGGAATGGCAATATTCAAGAGATTCCGCTCCATCGTGCTGGGAATGAGGCACACCACCAAGCCTTCGCTTGCCGACCGCGTCGCTCTCTACAGTCTCTGGATGATCTTCCCGCTGAGGCTGCTGGCCGAAAGCTTCACCGCCGACCTCAGCGGAGGAAGTTTCCTGACCGTGCCGGTGAACCATCTCTGGCATCTGATTTTCGGAGACAAACTCTTCTTTATGCCAGTCTGGTGGGCATATTCGATCTGCCTGGGGCTTTTCTTCGCCGCGATGCCGTTCAGCCGGTATATGCACATCCTGACCGAGGTGCTGTGGATTCTGCTGCGCAACGCCGGGATCAAGCCTCATCATCCGCGCAAAGGAGTCGCCGAGGCCGAAATCTACGCCTGCTCAAGCTGCGGACTCTGCCTGGACGCCTGCCCGATGAACGTGCAGAAGAAAAATCTGAAGTACTCTTCGGTCTATTTCATCCGTTTCCTGCGCCGTCACAACGAGAAGAAGATCAATGACATAGCCGACAAGTGCCTGATGTGCGACAAGTGTCACGCGCTTTGTCCTGTCGGTGTGGACGCTCCGGCTCTGCGCCGGGCCCAGCGCGCCACTGTCAACAATTCTCTCGATTATGACTATTCCTACCTTAAGACAGCAGCGGTCCGCCCTGCGGCTCCGGCCGGAATTCAGTCCGGTACCGCCAATCAGGAAGTTACCGCAGGAGAGGCCCCTGTGATGTACTTTGCAGGTTGCATGACCCATCTCACGCCGAGAATCATCAAGTCCGTCGAGAAAATATTCAAGACTGCTGGTGTTGAATATGTCTTCGCCGACCGCGACGGGGGAATATGCTGCGGCCGCCCTCTGCTGCTTGCCGGCAGGACGGAAGCCGCCTATGAGACGATGGCGGCCAACCGCAGGATGATTCTTGAATCGGGATGCCGAACCCTTGTCCTCTCCTGTCCGATCTGTTACAAGGTGTTTAAGGATGAATATTCTCTTGACGGCATAGAAGTTCTTCACTACACGCAGTACGTCAAGCGGCTTGTGGATTCCGGCAAGCTGACACTCAGTTCAGGCGATGAGAGAATCGTCTATCACGATCCTTGCGAACTGGGACGAGGATGCGGGGTTTACAAAGAGCCTCGTGAAGTGCTCGGTCAGGTCGGCACTCTCGTGAAGGCCGCAAAGGAAGGTGATGAAAGCGTCTGCTGCGGAGGAAGCCTCGGCAGTCTCACGCTGGATGCCCACGACCGCGCCAAGATTTCAGAGGCTGCGGTGAAAAACCTGACTGCAGACAATCCTCAGACCATTGTCACAGCTTGCCCTCTCTGCCTCAAAACCTTCTCCGAAGCCGCCCCTTCCGACATTCACGTCCGCGACTTCGCTGAAATCGTCAGCAAAAGCCTCAGCTCTGAATCCCGGTAGAAAAGCGACCAAGCGGAGGGAGCCTTAGCTATGGATTAAGGTAGAAAGTCACCAAGCGGAGGGAACCTCTGTTTATGATTACGGTAAAAAGCGGCAAAGCGGAGGGAGCCTCTGTTCTGAATTTTGGTAACGTGCAAAATTCAGGTTAGAGGCTCCCTCCGCTTATGCTTTTGAATTTTGGTAACGTGCAAAATTCAGGTTAGAGGCTCCCTCCGCTTATGCTTTTGAATTTTGGTAACGTGCAAAATTCAGGTTGGAGGCTCCCTCTGCTCCTTTTTTTGAATATATTTGCAGAATTATCAGAAAAGAAAATCCAACAGCAAACCAATATGGCGATGAAAAAGACAATTATCATTCTGCTGGCCGCTATTCTGGCCTTTACCGGATGCGGCAAGTACGACGAACTGAAATCGGAAGTGGACAAACTCGATGACAGAGTGACCGCCCTTGAACAGCTCTGCAACCAGCTGAACGCCAACATCAGCGCCCTGCAGACGATAGTTGACGCACTCGCAGCCCAGGACGGCATCACCGCAGTCGACGACCTCGAAGACGGAACCGGATACACGATAACATTCAAGTCCGGCAAGACCGTCACGCTGAAGAACGGCAAAGACGGTAAGACCCCTGTGGTCAGCGTGAAAGCCGGCTCGGACGGAACATATTACTGGACAATCGACGGAGAATGGCTCCTCGACGTCGCCGGCAAGAAAGTCCGGGCGCAGGCAACGGACGGAAAAGACGGGAAGAACGGAAAGGACGCCATAGCCCCCAAACTGAAGATTGAAGACGGCTGGTGGTATCTCTCCAGCGACGACGGAACGACCTGGACGAAACTCTACCAGGCAAAGGGCGACGACGGCGACACCCTTTTCGCCAGCGTGACCGACAACGGAGAAACCGTCACCTTCAGACTGGCAGACGGGACCGTGCTGAATCTCCAGAAAGCCGTCGAACTTGGAATACAGTTCACTGAATCCGTGGACATCGGAATAGGAGCCGGACAGACCGTAAGCGTCGGCTATGTCCTGACTGGAGCCTCTGAGAACACGGCCGTGAAGGCGTTCGGACAGTACGGCTGGAAGGCCGCAGTCCGCAAGGCCGGCAACACGATGGGCACCATCGAAGTGACAGCCCCGACCCCGCTTGAAGAAGGCGAAGTCATCGTGCTAGTGTTCGAAGGAGACTCCAAAACAGTCGTAAGAATCCTGAATTTCGTGCAGGGAGTCATAACCGCACCTCAGGAAGCATATTCATTCTCAGGAAAGGAAGGAGATTACGCGGTGGGACTCGGCACCAACGTCGACTACACCGTCAGCGTCCCGCAGGAAGCCGCATCCTGGCTGACATATTCGGGCGTAGGCGTACCGACCAAGGCGATGCGCACGGACAACCTCCAGTTCCACTGCACGAAGAACGTCGGCCCTGACATCAGGACCGCAGTGGTGACGGTGAAGGACAACGCCGGAGAAAACGAAGTGAAGATCACCATCTCCCAGAATGTCTGGGACAACGTCGACTTCACCGACGCCAATCTGAAAGCCGCTCTGGTGGCGGATTTCGACAAGAACGGCGACGGAGAGATATCCTTCACAGAAGCCTCAGCAGCGACATCCGTTTCCGTCAGCGGGAAAGGCATCAAGACCTTGGAAGGCCTTGAATATTTCAACAATATGACAAGTCTTGACTGTTCGGACAACTCCTTGACGGACATCGATTTGAGCGGAGTCTCGCTGACGGCTCTGAACTGCTCCGGCAACAGCCTCTCTTCGCT
>CAVCDF010000101.1:0-10005 GCA_963600795.1 Anaerotignum sp.
GTCTGTCACTGCTTTACACCCTTTCCCAGTGCGAGTCCCGCGAGCTTGCCAGCAGCTCCTTCGCCCACGCCGCCCGCGACACCGAAAGCCGCCGCGTGATGAAGGTCAAGGAATATATCAACAGCCATTATTCCGAGGATCTGTCGTTGCCGCAATTGGCTGACCTTGTGGGGATGAGTTCAAGTTCGTTCAGCCGCTTCTTCAAGCTGCGCACGGGCAAGACCCTGTCTTCCTACCTGACGGACATCCGTCTGGGCAACGCGGCTAGGGCGCTTGTAGACACGACGGCCAACGTGTCCGAAATCTGCTATTCCTGCGGTTTCAACAACCTGTCCAATTTCAACCGTATGTTCAGGGCGAGGAAGGGCGTGACTCCGCACGAGTTCCGTTCTATGTACAAGAAGAAGAAAGTCATCGTGTAGGACGGGCCCGCCGCCTCTCTGCGTATAGCGTATTTTTTGAATTATTTATCAAAATAGTATTTGTTTGCGTTTCAAGCAATACCTAATTTTGCAATGTTGTAAAATTAATGACACTTGAAACATAATCAATTAATTCCTGCAGCTTCAATCTGCTTGGTTTCAATGAGTTCCTGTAGCGGGTGCCTGAGGGCTCCCGACTTTTCCGCCGCTGACGGCACCGGCATCGTCAAGGGCGGCGCTCCGGTGCGGTCCATCGGTCTGCATTTGAATAATAACATCATATATCAACGTTAACCAAAAATCAGATAGCATGAAAAGTAAGCTATTGACATTCTTGTTAGTTTTCTTCCTCGGAAGCGCACTGACAGCCGCGGCACAGACAAAGACCGTGACCGGTACCGTAAAGGACCAGTCAGGGTTCGGTGTCATCGGAGCTGGCGTCCAGGAGAAAGGAACCAAGAACGGTACCATCACGGATCTGGATGGTAACTACACAATCACTGTCAAGGACGATGCTGTCCTTGTTTTCTCATCAATCGGCTACGCCACGCAGGAAATCTCCGTTTCCGGCAGGACTAAGGTCGATGTGGTCCTTGCCGAAGACAATGAACTCCTCGACGAGGTAGTTGTCGTAGGTTACGGTACAATGAAGAAGAGCGACCTTTCGGGCGCTTCTGTCTCAATGAAAGAATCCGACCTCAAAGGTTCGGTCATCACGAACCTTGACCAGTCTCTCCAGGGCCGTGCAGCCGGCGTCTCCGCCGTCCAGACTTCCGGAGCCCCTGGTTCTTCATCTTCCATCCGCGTGCGTGGTCAGGCGACCGTCAACGCCAACGCTGAACCTCTCTATGTCATCGACGGTGTGATCGTCCAGGGCGGAGGAAACTCGGGCAGCGACTTCGGTCTCGGCGGCCTGGGCAACGGAAAGGTGTCCACCATCTCTCCTCTCGCGACCATCAACCCTTCCGACATTCTCAGCATGGAAATTCTCAAGGATGCCTCGGCGACGGCGATCTACGGTGCCCAGGGCGCCAACGGCGTCGTCCTCATCACGACCAAGCGAGGCAAGGCCGGCGAAGCGAAATTCACCTATGACGGAATGTTCGCAGTCAACCGCCAGACGAGCCGCATCGATATGATGAACCTTAGGGAATATGCTGAATATTACAACGATATGGTTGCTCTCGGAGAGTACTCCGCCAACTCCTGGTACACCGATCCTTCCATCCTCGGAAAGGGAACCAACTGGCAGGACGAAATCTTCCGCACCGCCATCCAGCATCAGCACCAGATCAGCGCCCAGGGCGGTACCGAGAAGATCCAGTACTATGTCTCAGGTTCCTATATGGACCAGGAAGGTACCATCATCGGTTCTGAATTCAACCGTTTCTCGGTCCGCACCAACATCGACGCTCAGCTCAAGGACTGGTTCAAGCTCGGAGTCAACGCCACTTTCGCCAACACCAACGACAACCTCAAACTTGCCGACGGCGGCGAGGGTGTGATCTTCTACTCCCTTTCCTCTCTGCCTGACATCCCTGTCTATGACATCGACGGCAACTATTCGACTACGGTCCGCGAGGGTTACACCAGCGCCAACCCTGTCGCTCTCGCAATGCTCGACGAGTACCTGCTCGACCGCCAGAAACTCACTGGAAACATCTACGCTGAACTCACTCCTGTCAAGCATTTCGTCTATAGGGCTGAACTCGGTTTCGACATCAGCGCTTCCGACGCCAAGACGTACAAGCCTATGGTCAACCTCGGCGGCTGGACCCGCAACTCCAACTCGATGAGCTGGCAGAAGAACAACAGCAAGTTCTGGCAGCTCAAGAACTACCTGACCTATTCCAACCAGTTCGGCAGACACAACGTCACCGCGATGATCGGTCAGGAGTGTTGGGAGTCCAACTACAACTATCTCAGCGGCACCAACACCGGCCTGCCTTCAGATGCCATCCACAATCTGAAGCTCGCTACCGGAGACCCTAGCGTCAATTCCGGTTTCGGCTCATCGGCGATGTCTTCTTTCTTCACCCGTGAGACCTACAATTTCGATGACCGCTATATGTTCACCTACACCTTCCGTTACGACGGTTCTTCGAACTTCGGTCCCGACAACCGCTGGGCCGGATTCCATTCCTTCGCCGGCAGCTGGAGATTCTCCAACGAGAAGTTCCTGCAGGGCTTCAAGGAAGCGGTCAGGATGAACAACGGTAAGATCCGCGTCGGCTGGGGACAGACCGGTAACGCCAGCATCGGCTCAGGCGCCTGGGAGTCGGGAATGAGCAAGATGCCATCAGCGCTCGGCGACAGCCAGCGCCCTTCAAACATTCCTAACACCGGTATCCACTGGGAGAAGCAGGTGCAGACCAACATCGGTCTCGACCTCGGATTCCTCGACGGTGCCCTCAACCTCACCATCGACGCCTACAACAAGAAGTCGTCCGATATGCTCATGTCCCTGACGCTTCCTGCGTATATGGGTACCCACGGCAACGGCTCTTCCGCTCTCGCCGCACCTAAGGGCAACTACGGAACCATCCAGAACAAGGGTCTCGAAATCACTCTCGACACCCATCCGATCAACCATCAGAAGTTCGTCTGGGACAGCAACTTCCAGATTTCCTTCAACTCCAACAAGCTCGTGTCCCTTGACGGTACCGCGAACGCGCAGCTGGTCGGCTACGGTCAGTGGAGCGACATCGTCAGCGTCACCGAGGTCGGCGAGTCCCTATACAACTTCTACGGCTACAAGGTCGCCGGAGTCTATACCTCTCTCGAGGACATCCAGAACTCGCCTAAGGCTGAGAAATATCCTTCCGACGGCGTGTTCAACAAGAACACCACCGTCTGGGTCGGCGACCTCAAGTTCGAGGACATCAACGGCGACGGCGTAATCAACGAAAAGGACAAGACGAACATCGGTTCTCCGCTTCCTAAGTTCACCTTCGGATGGACCAACACCTTCCGTTACAGGAACGTTGACCTCAGCGTCTTCCTCAACGGATCCTATGGCAACAAGATTCTGAACTACAACATGATGGGACAGGGCTTCAACGGCCTCGTGCACATGAACAGCGCCTGGGTCAACCAGCACGTTTCCGTAAAGAACCGCGCTCAGCTCGTTCCTGTAGACGCCCAGAAGACCTACACGAGCGGCAACTGGTACGAGGACATCACGAATGTCACCGTAGCCAATCCTGACACCAAGACTCCTCGTCCTACCGTTTCCGACCCTAACGACAACGACCGCCTGAGCGACCGCTACATCGAGGACGGAAGCTACCTCAGAATCAAGAACATCACCATCGGCTACACCTTCCCTAAGGCTATGCTGCAGAAGGTGAAGATCGAGAATGTCCGCGTCTATGCCAACATCCAGAATCTCTACACGTTCACGAAGTACACGGGCTACGATCCTGAAGTCGGCGCAAGCACCCAGGATTCGACCGGTCTGACCTTCGGTGTCGATAACGGACGTTATCCTTCACCTATGACTTGCTCCTTCGGTCTGAACATCACATTCTAATTATGGAGGAAATGACAATGAAAAATATCATAAGAACATCCGTAGCGCTCGCTCTCGCCCTGATGACCCTTTCCTGCTCCGACTTCCTGAACCGTCCTTCGGAGGACCGCTACACGACCGAGCAGTACTACCAGAACGACACACAGTGCGAGCAGGGTGTCAACTACCTGTACAACTCTCCGTGGTACGACATCATCCGCTTCTACATCTACGGTTCCGAGACCATGTGCGGCAACGTTTACCAGGGACAGAGCGCCTATACTACCCTCACCGTAAACGGAACCGACGGTGACCTCAAGAACATGGCATATTCCCTGTGGGCAGTCAACGCCCACTGCAACACGGTGATCAACAACATCCTCAAGTCCGACGGACCTTCCGAGGACAAGAAGCACCAGTGCATCGGCGAGGCTCTCGCCTGGAAGGCTATGGCCTATTTCCTTCTCGTCAGGACCTTCGGCGACGTGCCGATCATCCACGACAACACCGAATCCATCAAGGAAGGCGACTACAACCAGATCGAGAAGGTCGAGAAGGCCGATGTGTATGAATACATCATAATGACTCTCGAGAAGGCGATGGAATTCCTTCCGAAGAATCCTTACATCGGAGTCTACAACCGCATCGACTACTATGCCGCCGAAGGCCTTCTCGCCAAGGTCTATCTGACCAAGGCCGGCGTCAGCGGAACCCTTGACAACGAAGACCTCGGCAAGGCCCGTGACTATGCCAAGGACGTCATCGACAATTCCGGCAGGTCGCTCACACCGACATATTCGGATGTTTTCCGTCTCTCTCCTAAGGTTTACCAGCAGACCGGCGAATGCCTCTTCTCCTGGCTCTGGACGAGCGACCAGGGTTACTGGACTTGCCAGAACTCCATCCAGTGCGATGTCGGTCTCGTCGGTTTCGATGAGTTCGGTGACCTCTGGGGTGACTGGAAGGGTCCTTCCGTGGATCTCCAGGACGCTTTCGGAGTTTCTGCGGCCACAGACCCTGAGGTCAGGAAGGCCAACGAGAAAGACGAGCGCCGCGCAGCCACGATGATGATGTTCGGTGACCAGTACAGCTACTTCTGGACCGATCTCGGCGGATTCGATTTCTATCGTTTCTTCTACGATTCGAGCTATTCTCCGAACAGTACGAACGGCAGCTGGGCCTGCGCTTCGGGTGCCAACTACTGCAAGCATCTTTACGGCAACGACGCAGACCACGTTGCGGCTCTTGGAGTCCACGCGTCGAACATGCGCAATCAGCTTCCTACGCACATCCTCAGGCTCAGCGACGTCTATCTCGTCTATGCCGAGGCCTGCGTGCTGACTGGTGACGCTTCATCCGCCCTCACCTATGTCAACAAGGTACGCGAGCGCGCGAAGGCCGAACCTCTGTCTTCCGTCACATTCGATGACGTCTGGAAGGAGCGCCGTCTTGAACTCGCCCTCGAAGGAGACCGCTGGTACGATTTCGTGCGCCGTTCCTACTACGACGTGAACGGCTGCATCGCCGAGCTCAAGGCCCAGAGACGTTCTTCCTACGACGGACTCGCCAACGCTTACTCCAACTACGTCATGAATTCGGCCGGTGAATATGTCGGCCCGGGAGCAAATCCTTGGGACAACTCCGAGATCAAGTACAAGGCCGACCAGGAACTCGTAGACGTGAAGGCTTCGATGTTCACTCTGCCGTTCCCTACCGAGGATGTCGTGCTCAACCCTAACGTCGGTTCCGATGTTCCGGGAGTGCACGTTGACGTCCGCGAGACCTACAAGTATAACTTTTAACCACAGGAAGCAATGAAACATATCATCAAATATTTTGCAGCTTCTTTGACCGCGGCTCTCTTCCTCGCAGGCTTTTCTTCCTGCGACAGGATCGACTATCCTGACCGCTTCGTGCAGGCTGACGGCACACCGACCATCAACTTCGTCAGGGAGGCCGACAACGACATCGCGATCACCCAGGCCAGCCTCGAGCAGGTCATCTGCATCGTGGGCGAGAACCTGAAGAGCGTCCACGACATCTATTTCAACGACCAGCAGGCGATTCTGAACACCAGCTTCATGACTGAGAACACGATTCTCGTCGCCGTGCCGAAGAACCTTCCTCAGGTCACGACCGACAAGATGTACCTCATCACGAAGGACAGCACCGTGGTCGATTATGACTTCAAGGTCCTTCTTCCTTCTCCGAAGGTCAGCTCGATGTCCTTTGAGTGGGCGGAGCCTGGTCAGAAGGTCACCATCACAGGAAACTACTTCGCCGAGCCTCTTACCGTAGAGTTCCCTGGCGCAGAAGCCACTGAAATCTCCAACGTTACGATCGGCTCGTTCGATGTCGTCGTTCCTGAGGGAGCCCAGCCTGGCAAGATCAAGGTGACCACGGCATCCGGCACGGCTCAGTCCGTCTTCCAGTACAAGGACAGCCGCGGAATGTTGTTCAACTTCGACAATGCCCGTCTTAACCACGGCTGGCACAGCCAGACCATCCAGAGCGACGAGAACTCTCTCGACGGCAACTATCTGCAGCTCTACGATGCGGCCACCGTCTTCAAGTGCGACGGAACCGACTGGAACGACACCGGCTACCACTTCGAGTACTGGCCGGGCAACTGGAACACCCCTGAGACCTACGAGGATCCTGACGGAATCGACCTTACCAAGGTCGTGGACTTCACGAACTTCTCAAATATGGCCATCAAGTTCGAGATGCGCATCCCTGCCGACCATCCTTGGACCGGCTGCCCTATGCAGATCTACTTCTCGAGCCTTGCGATGTGTACTCTCGGGAGCGCCAACAACACTTATTTCCACGATGAGACCATATCCCTCCCTCGCGTTCTTTACAGACCTTGGCAGGCTACCGGTTCATTCGACACTGGCGGTGAGTGGATCACGGTTTCTTTCCCTATCGACACCGAATTCGTCTGGGATTGGGGCGGAACCAAGGCGTCCGGAGTCCTCTCTGCCGATTCGTTCGCCGGAATGGAGATCTTCTTTGCCGCCGGCAGCAGCGCCGGTGAAGGAACGCCTTGCACCCCGATGATCCAGATCGACAACATCCGTGCGGTCCCTTACAAATAATGAAAGGAGAACAAGAATATGAAAAAGATATTTAAATATTCAGCAATCATCGCTCTCTGCGCCGCCGTCGCTTCGCTCGCGAGCTGCGGAAACGATGAACTTGACACCGATCCGTACGGAGACGGAGTCACCTTCGCCGCGTTCGCTCCGAATCCTGTGATGAGGGGAGGAGAGATGCGCATACTCGGAAGCAACCTTCAGGATGTGACTGAAATCCGTCTTGCGGGAGGAGTGTCTGTCTCCGACTTCACGGTCGTGGAGTCGGGCAGAAAGTCCGAAATCAGGTTCACCGTGCCTCTCGAAGGCCCGGAACCCGGAACCATAGTCATCGTGGACAAGAACGGCGACGAACACACCAGCCTCTCTTCAATCAGTTTCACCGAGCCTATGGAGATAGATTCCTTCGCTCCGGCTGCGGTTTACGGCGGAGATGTCCTCACTGTAAAAGGTGAATATCTCAACATAGTCCGTGAGGTGATCTTCGGCGGAGACGTCAGGGTGACCGAATTCCTCAGCCAGTCCCGTCACGAGCTGACGGTGAAGGTTCCTTCGAACGCCCTCACCGGAATGATCCGCATAGGAGACGTGAACGAGGAAGTGGACGAACAGAGCATCCCTAACATCATCTACTCCGCTGATTCCCTGATTGTCAACGCCCCTGCAGTGGAAAAGGCTAAAGCCGCCACGTACAAGTCAGGTGACCTGATCACTGTGACCGGCGAGCATCTTGACATGATTCAGACAATCAATCTTGCCGGAGCAGAGGACATCGCCTTCACTGTGAGCGAAGACGGCAAAACCATCACTTTCTACCTTCCTGCTTCCGCAACTGACGGCGAAATCACTCTGATTTCCTTCGCCGGAACATCATTCTGCGCAGGCGAGATCGAGACAGTGACAGTCGCTGACCTTTCCGTCGCTCCTCTGGCCGAGGACGGCCGCTACAAGGCAGGTTCATCAGTCGAGATTTCCGGTTCCGACCTTGACCTCGTGACCAAGGTGGATTTCGTCAACGCTGAGGCTTCGTTCTCTTATAAGGACGGCAAGATCTACGCTGACATCCCTGCTGCGGCCCAGGACGGAGCCATCACCGTGACCCTCGCTTCCGGCAAGCAGGCCCAGACTCCTGCAGTCGAAGTCGTCAAGCCTGTCATCACCGGCCTCGGAGCCACTTCGGTCGTGGCCGGAAAGGACAAGCTGGTCATCACCGGCACCGACCTTGACCTCGTGACCGACGTGAAGAACGGTGACGAGACACAGGAATTCATCACCTGCTCCTTCGTTGTCGACAAGCCTGAACAGATCACCGTCACCGTGGCCAGGGAAGCCTACAACGGCCCGTTCACGGTCACTGCCGCAAGCGGTTACAAGTCCGTCTCCGCCGATGTCGAAGTGACTTACAACGAGACGGTGTCCATCGTCTTCACGAAGCCTTCCTACGCCGTAGGGCGCAACATCGCGATCACCGGCGAGAACCTCCAGAACATTGAGTCCATCACTGTCAAGGGCAAGAAAGTCACATCCTTCGCCAGCAGGTCAGACAATGCGATGTCGTTCGGAATTCCTGACGGAGTAGGTCCCGGCGTCTACCGTCTCGGACTCACCCTTGTCAGCGGAGAGACCTACAACTGGCCTGTTCCGTTCGAGATCACGGCTCCTTATACTGAGACCTACATCTGGGAAGGCAGCGAAGACCTCGCAGGCTGGGGCAATTCCCCTTACCTCGGCGCTCCTAACGCGTTCCAGGACGCCGGCATAGCCGAGGGCGACGTCATCAGGGTCTACTTCACCAAGTACAACGACTGGTGGCAGTTCAAGACCTATGCGGGTCACTGGGGAGACACGTTCAAATTCGCTGAACTCGACGGCGGCGACACCATCAATCCTGACAACTGCGACACTTCCGCCGGCTACTTCGCGTTCAACGTGACCGCCGGGATATACACTGCACTCTGCAATCAGGATACAGGCTGGGGCGGCGCGTTCCAGTGCCAGGGTGAAGGCGTCATCATCACTGGCGTCAGCCTCATACATTACGGCGCGACCGAGAAGGTTGTCTGGGAAGGGTCTGAGTACACTGGCGACAACTATCAGAACAACTTGAGCCTCGGCGGTGAGGACGACTGGGTCAACGCCGGTCTGGAGGAGGACTGCGAAATCAGAATCTACTTCAACACGACAGATGCGGAGAACTGGCAGATCCAGCTCTTCGACGGCCACTGGAACAGCCTTGCCGACGATCTCAAGATGCCTGGCGAAGCGGCGAACCAGTTCAACGCAGGCAATTCGCCTGAGGCGGCCGGAAAGGGCTACATCAGCTTCAAGGCCAACAGCGGCATCTACGCCAAGTTCACGACTCACGCTTACTGGGGCAATGCAATCATCATCCAGGGCAAGTTTGTGACCGTCACGAAGATCTCCTTTATGTAGGAGACCGGGCTACCTGGAAGCTTGACGGCTTCCGAATCCATTCCGGAGGAGGGTGATACCTCCTCCGGGATCCAAAGTCCCGGATTTCCGGGCAAAAAAAATGTCCTGCCTGACTGTGCGGAGAATGTCCGCCGGCGCAGGACGAAAAACGGACTTGAAGAATTTGCAGAGTATGAAAATGAAGTTTTCAGCAATGTTGCTTGCCTTGGTGGCACCGGTGATGTACGCTTGCGGCGGGGATGATCCCGAACCGACTCCAACCCCGGAGCCGGAGGTCACGACCTTGACGGTCGCTCCTACGGCTTACGAAGCTCCCGTTGAGGGCGGCAGTTTTTCCATCGAAGTCACAGCTCCGACCAGACCGACCGTGGTGGCGGACCAGAAATGGGTGACCGTGACCGACGGAACATATTCAAAATACAAGATCACCTATCCGGTGGCGGTCGCGGCCAATGAAAGTTATGATGCCAGGACCGCTGTGCTTACGGTCAGGAGCGGCTCGCTTTCGCAGACCGTCACCGTCTCGCAGCCGGCCAAGGAG
>CAVCDF010000102.1:0-5350 GCA_963600795.1 Anaerotignum sp.
GCCGGCGTCGAAAAGCAGACGGCGCACGGCGGAGTCCGTGACCTCCTCATCCACAAGCGCTATCGGCCGATGGTGCAGGCCCACCAGCTTCTGGACGTACTTCATCTTCTCGTTCAGCGGCATCTTGAGGTTCTTGAATATCTTAGGCACCATCTTGGACCCGACCACCTCGTGGCCATGGAAAGTCCAGCCTACAGACGGGTCGAAACGCTTGCTCACAGGCTTGCCGATGTCGTGCAGGAGCGCCGCCCAGCGGAGCCATACGTTAGGCTTCGTGCGGACAGACTCGTTGAAGCCATCGCCGTCCTCCTCGGGCATGTAGTCCTTCAGAGTGCCGGCGGCGATGGCCTCGACCTCCGACGCGGCCACATTGTCCACAACCTGTAGGGTGTGTGAGAAAATCTCTTTGTGGCCCTTGCCGTCCACGGTCTCTATCCCTTTGAGTTTCAGGAGTTCCGGGAGGATATATTCAAGAAGTCCGGTCTCGTCGGCGAGGCGGAAGCCCATCGAAGGATGCGGCGTGACGAGGATTTTGTTGAGTTCCTCGACTATGCGCTCCTTGGAAAGGATAGACATCCGGTCGTGCATATTCCTCATTGCTTTCAATGATTCCGGGACGATGGTGAACTGCAGTTCCGGTGTGCTGAGTTTGGTGGCGAAGCGGATGGCGCGGAGCATACGGAGCGGGTCGTCGCTGTAGGTCTGCTCCGGCTCCAGAGGGGTGCGGATGATGCCGGCCGCCAGGTCGCGGATGCCGCTGAACGGGTCCACCAGCGCGCCGAAGTCCTCCTGCTGGAGGCTGAACGCCATCGCGTTGATGGTGAAGTCCCTGCGCTGCTGGTCCTCCTCGAGCGTGCCGTCCTCGACGATAGGCTTGCGCGATTCGCGGTGGTAAGATTCCTTCCTCGCTCCCACGAACTCGATTTCCGCACCGTGCCATTTCAGCATCGCTGTCCCGAAGTTCTTGAATATGGACACGTTGCAGTGCCGGTGGTCACGCTCCTCGATCTTCGCCGCCACGGCCTCGGCGAGACCTATGCCACTGCCCTCGACGACGATGTCGATGTCGTCGTTAGGCCGCCCAAGGAAGCAGTCGCGCACATAACCTCCTATCACGAAAGCTCTTACGCCCAACTCCTGCGCCGCCTGCGACACTATGCCGAAAATCGGCTTGTCAAGAAATCCTTGCGTTATCGTTGCACCCATATTACTATTTCTGCATTGTTTCCCAGTCCGGGAATGATTTCATTTGAGTGTATGATTCCCCCGTCCGCTCGAAGCCGAAAGTCTTCAAGCCGTTGGTTATCACCACATATTTCACATTCAGCACGAGGTTGTAGCGGAGCGCCTGCTCAAGCACCTCCCTGCTCATCGGCACATCCTCCCTCTTGCACTCGACCACCATCAGCGGAGCCGTGTCGCGCCCGTAGACGAGGATGTCGGCGCGGAAATCCTTCCCTCCGAACTTCATCCCCACCTCGCTCATCATCATATATTCAGGGACCTTCAGCCGCTCTTTCAGCACGCCGATGAACCATTGACGTACCTTTTCCTCCGGCGTCAGCGCCACTTCCTTCTTCCTCAGCGGGTCCCAGATTTTCTGCTCCATTTTTTATGAATATTATTTCTCGGCATTGAGGGTGCGGCGGTAGATGTCATCGACCACCAGACCGGAGAGAGTCATTCCGAATATGGCCGTGACGTGAGCCGTCGTGCCGTTGATCTGAGCCTTCGATGAACACCATTCGTGATTCAGAAGGTCGGGATCACCGGGGCCGTCCTGGGCCTTCGGGCAGAAACATTTCTCCGTGCCGCAACTCTGGCAATGCCCCCTGTTTGGCAGGACCTCGTCATCGTAGACGCAAAGGAACTCCTTGGAAGGCAAGGTCTTGGCCCGTTTCATCTTCTTACGGAGCGCCGCCCCCAACGGGCATCCCCTCACGCTCCAGAACTCCGCCACCCGGATCTTCAGCGGATCCACTTTCAGAGCCGCCCCCAAAGAACAGAAGAACCGAGCCTTGCTCGCCGAAGCCCTCAGGATCAGAAGCGCCTTGTCTTTCAGAGAATCGACCGCATCGATGACGTAGTCATATTCATCAAGATTGAACCGGTCGGCCGTTTCTTCGCTGTAGATCTGCTGGATGGCTTCGATTTCCGCTTTAGGGTTGATTTCAAGCAGGCGGGACTTCAACGCTTCGACCTTGACCTGCCCGACCGTGAGTGTGGTCGCCATCAGCTGCCGGTTGACATTCGTGATGCAGATCCGGTCTGAGTCCACGATGGTGAGTCTGGTTACTCCGCTGCGGACAAGTCCCTCGGCGCACCAGCTGCCAACACCGCCGACTCCGAAGATTATGACCTTCGCCGCCGCCAGCGCCTCCATTACGTCGCCGCCCACAAGCAGCTCCGTCCTGTTGTAGATCGCCTTCTCTATCGAATTGACAGCCATCTACTTCTCTTCTTTGGAAGCCAGGCTGTCAACGTAAGCCTTGATTCTCTCCGGATGGTCTGAGGACACATAGTCGATTCCAAGGTTTATCGCCTTGTCCACGAACTCGCTGTCGTTCACGACCCACATTGTCACCTCCATTCCCAGCTCGTGGGCTCTGGCGACATATTCAGGATGGCGCTTGAACGCCCAGGTGTCGTAGGAAATCGCATTGTAACCTCTTGATTTGCAGTAGTCCGGATCCTTGGCCTTCTTTCCTCCGTCAAGGAACAGGACCTTGGCCTCCGGATCCAGCCTGTGGATCTCCTGCGCCGTCCAGTCGCTGAAAGTGGTGTACTCGAACTGGCCTCTCATCCCCATCTTTTTAACTGTGGCGACCACCTGCTCGACAGCCATGGTTTCCCTTTCCTTTGTGGACTGAGGCTTGATCTCGCAGATAAGCCTGGTCTCAGGATGCTTCTTCGCTTTTTTCAGATATTCCTTGAAGGTAGGCATTTTGCTTCCGCCGGGGAGCGTCACCGCCCGGGCTTCCTTGTAGGTGATCTCCTGGATGCTTTTGTCCAGCCCCGGCACTTTCGGTCCGTGGAACACGATGATCTTGTTGTCGGAGGTCAGCTGGATGTCGAACTCGGCCGCATAGACGCCGAGCGACTGGCAGAACTCCAGGGCCGGGATCGTGTTCTCATAGTAAGGTGTCTCCGGGACTTCCTGCGTGTTGAAACGGACTCCCCTGTGGCCGACCACCTTGATCTGCGCGCCGGCCGTGACGCTGCAAAGAAGGATCGCGGCTAATGTCGGAAGCGATGCTTTTCCGATTGTGGAAAACAATTTCATTGTCATTGTGCGTGCTGTTTTTTATCGTCCGCCCGGAGCGCAATGCTTGTGCGTGTTACATCCGAGGCTGCTTTACCGGATGGGCGCTGAAAAGTTTGTTCAAAGGTAGTCAAAGCCTGCGGAATTGACAAATCAAGAAGCCAGTAAGTGAATATTCACAAAATATTTTCTTTGAAAATGAAACAATCACAGGAATATGCCCGTATTATATTCACTTACACCTGGGGATGTTCTGGTTTTGACAGCAATGATTCTGGGCGGTAAGCACGCCGGGCTCCTGGAGGGTCGGCCCGCCAAACTGGTTCTCCAAAAATTAGTTGCTGATAACAACTACGCACTCGCTGCCTAATCGACCAAGTCGCATTAGCTTAATCCGAGCCGCCTAGGATGCGGTTCCGACGAGTATCCCGCGGACTTTAAGCCTTCTCAGTTCCGAGTTCGGGGTATCATTCAAGAAGGACGCACCGGAGGACTCCTTTAAATCCGGCCAAGCCCCAAAGGATAAGCCTCGGTTAGCCCGTCTTCCGGCAGGCCGTCGCCGACAACTAAAGGAAGAATAAGCGTGTAGAAAGCTGTTTGGTACGTTGTTTGGACGGCGGTTCGACTCCGCCCATCTCCACGAATAACTATATGATAGTTAATAAGTTACGATTTTTACGCTCAGTTTTACGCTCAGTTTGAGGTAAAGTTGAGCGTAATTTCTTTCATTGAATTTTGGCATACTGAAAAGCCGCCAGACTTTGCAGAATGGCGGCGAGAATGCGAGATTTTGTCCGGATTGTCCCTTACCTCAACTTTATCGAGATGAACTTTGCGGCAAGCAGCCCGAACAGAAGAATCGTGCTGATGACTCCCGCCCACGTCAGAGCCTTCTGCCACCAGCGGAGGATGTTGACTTCTTTTTCGATGACTGTTTCGATGGTCTGGACATTCTGCTCTTCCCTGTAGCGGTCTTTGTAGGTGAGGTAAATGCCCATCGAATCCACGGTGGCTCTGGCGGTTAGGCGGTTGTTCTGGAGGGAGATGGTCTGGCGGAGTCGTTCCGATTGACGGAGTGTCTGGATTTCTTCGAGTCTTGCGCGGCCTGTGGAGTCGCAGCGGATGAGTGCCTGGACTATCGAGGAGTCAGGGCGGACCTGAATGACGGTGTCGCGGACGGTTTCCGTAACGGTGACGATGCGCTCGGTGTTCTCTGTGGTGTGGGGATAGAGTTTCGGGCAGCAGCCCTGCGGGATTGCGAACAGGGCGGCAAGCGCAGCTGCCGCCAATATGGATTTCGGTTTCATTTCTTCTGGATTTATGCGGTTTGACTTTCGGATTTCCGGGTGCTTACCTGTTCCCTCAGCAGCCTGATCTCGTCCTGCAGCTGGGCGTTTTCGGCGCAGAGGCGGTCCACCGAGGCTTTGAGCTCCTCATTCTCCTTGCGTACTGCGACGATTTCTGCGTTGACGGCCGTGATGTCGGCGAGGAGCCTGCGGTTCTCGGATGAGAGCAGGTCGATGGAAGCCTGTAGGTCTTTGAGGAAGTCGTTGCGGCGCTTGCGTGAGCCGGCAATCCAGCCGACCGCCGCAGAAACGAGCGGGATGATGTAAGTTCCAACGAACTGGAGGATGTCTGATCTGTCCATAGCGAGGAGGATTTGATATCAGCTTTCCGAGAAATACAGCTTCATCTCCGCAAGCCTTCTGCGTTGCAGCCCAGGCAGAACCTTGCCCCGAGAGTACACCCAGCGCAGGAACTCATCCATAATGGAGTTGTCGTCCGGATTGACGCGGATTTTCTTCAGAAGGGTCGAGCGGCGGAAGGCGCTTCCGCCAATGTTGAAGACCAGCGAGACGAGGGCGTCGAACTGGCATTGCCGCAGGGTCAGTCCCTGGGCGTTGACGGCATCCTCCGCAAAGACGATGTCCTGCCGGAGGAACTCGTTTGCCTCCTCCACTGTGATGGTCATTCCCTCTGTCACGCCTGCGGTGTGGCCGTAGCCGATGGTCCAGACTCCTGAGGGACACTTATACGAACTTAGCCGCAGCCCCTCGGACTGCTGAATGAGCGAATATGCCTTGCCGG
>CAVCDF010000103.1:0-7949 GCA_963600795.1 Anaerotignum sp.
GTGTAGAGATCGGTGGAGTACGGCGAGAATCCCACGCTGATTTCGTGTTTCTTGAAATCCCGCTGGGAAAACGCAGCCGTGCTGAAGACCAGCAGTCCGGCCAGCACTAGAATTGTTTTGCGAATGCCTGTCATAACTGTGAGACTATGAGTGAAAATTCTCTTACCAAACCGCAAGGTAAGCAAATCTTGCATCATATTCCAAAAAATATTGTCTGAACGACGGCAGGGAGACTCCGGATTCGGAAGATGCAGACCCTCAGATTTCTCGGGCGATGCTCCTGGCGCTGTCGGTCAGCTGCCACACGGCCCACCTCGCGGCCTGCCTGCGGGAAAGCCTGAAGAATACGGGCAGGAAAGAGCAGTGGTAACGCAGCGAGCGGAACTTTCTGACAAGAAAGGACTCGGAGACATAATCACGGCCGGCATACCTTCCGCTCCCGAAGTTACCGTAGAGTCTGATGGCCTTCCAGATGCGGGACGGGCAGTCCGAATGTCTCCTGTCATAGAAAGGCATCTCATCTTCGGGCATTCCGAGAAGTTCCACCGCCATGGCGCCGAAAGCCTTCCAGGCCTCCATAATGCCGAGGGAGCGGAGCGTGAAGGCCAGACGCTCACGGTCGATGGCCGGCGAATTGCGGGAAATGTGCATCATCCAGTCGCACACCTGACGGAGTCCGAGCCCGTTGTAGTAGAAATGCTGCAGAAGATGTGTGAATATGAACACGGCGTCGAAGCCGGCGGACGGCAGCCGCACCTGAACGCCGTTGCAGTTCCACTCGCGGAAATCTTCGTTCTGAAACAGCCGGGCCTGCATCCTGTCGAGTTCCCGATTGAACTTTTTACCGAAAAAAGTGTGCAGGGTGCCGTGAAGTTCAACCTCGACATTGCCGAAAAACATTCCGAAATGCTTTCTGTCCTCGGCCTCCCCGCTCAGCCTGTCGGCCTTCGGTACCAGCAATGCGGAGGCCTTCGGATAGTTCCGCCCGTCGAACAGCAGGTCGATGTCTCCCGGCGAACGGTGTGAAGGGACAGGATAGTTCCTCGCGACGCCCTGTCCTTTCAGCAGGCAGCAGACTATGCCTTCAGCATTGAGTTCACCGCAGACGGAAGACAAAGCGGATTCAATCCTCGCATTCATCATCTCGATGCCGAGGACGGTCCTGACAATCCTTCCGGTGACGGCGCTGTCCGGACTGCACCCTGGAAATGCACGCCGGACTTCAGACAAGCCGTCGGCGACGATTCCTGTCACGGCCTGGCTGTCGGAAAGAGAGATGACCGCATTCCAGTCGATCTCCCCTTCCGGCAAAGCCTCAGCCCTTCCCCAGAGGCCTGACCTCAGAAGAGCGAAAAATATTTCATCTGTCCTGTCCATAGTCGTGCAACTGCAGTCCGGTGAATATATGAACAAAAAAGCTGTTCTGCAAAAATTCAGAACAGCTCTCCCAAAAATATTTCTTTCCGGTGTCAGTCAACTATTCCGCTATCCTTAAGGGCTGAGCAAAGTTTGCCGGCATCCTTGAGAGCAGTGTTCCTTTCCACATCGTAAGAGGAACAGAGCAGGTCCGCCAGCGATTCTTCGGTGAACTCGGCGGAACCGACCGATTCCAGCAGGAAAGCGGCAGACTCGTTGAGTTTGATGACCTTGCAGAGATTCACCCCGCCGGTTCCGCCAGCGACGATCATCTTTTCTCCGCCTATGTCGCGGATGACGAACCCATTCTTAAGTTTCATGAACCGACCGGACCTGTTCATCCGGCTTTTACTGATTCTTACCGGTCACCGTCAGTTCTTCGGGTACTTGAAGGTAGCAGTGCTTTCGCAGAGAACGCTATCTCCCTCGGAAGGCGACGTCCTTTTCAGCTTGAGAGTCTCGGAAAGCTCGAAATGTCCTTCGAGACCTGAAGGAAGACCGTCAATGATTGCGTTGCACTCGGCGCATACTTTGTCGAAAGCAGTCTTGGCGGTGTTGTACTTGGCCTTGGCCGACTTGTCGGCGGAAGAAGTCTTGCCGTTGCTGATGTTCTCGACCCAATAATTGTCCTTGCCGACATATTCATTGGAGAAAGCGGTCATCTTCGAATCGATCTGCTTGTAGGCGGCGTCAACCGCGTTTCCGAAGAAAGCGAAGCTGCCTGGTTCATAGGCAAGTACAAGTTCATAAATTACATCTTCGCTGCTAGTCGAGCAACCTGCGAGGCAGAGCGCTGCCGCAATGGCCATAATGAACTTTTTCATCGTAGAAAAAAACTTTAGAAAAAAATGTTGTGAATATAAATCTGATGTTAACTCTATCGATAATCTTCTGACAGTCTGTCAATCTTTCCTGATAACCTTTCTCTTTCAAAAACTGCACGGCAAATTTAGTCATATTTCGTCAAAAGCAAAAAAATGATTGATAATTAAGCCGTTCTGAAATGATTTAACACGGGAGCCCGCACAAAACCGCATTTGAACCGAAATGAACTTGACGGATTCATAACGTTTTTATACCTTTGCTTGCATCCAAATAACAATCAACTGAAAAATCACACCATATGAGAAAGTCTGCCTTCTTCATTGCGGCCATCGCAATCATCGCATCTGCGACGGTGCTTGTTTCCTGCAAAGAAACGGAATCACCGGTCCCGACACCTGCACCGGATCCGGAACCAGAACCGGAACTGGTTCCCATCAAAATCGCGACGACAATGACAAGGGCGACAGACACAGCCTTCGAGACAGGCGACGTTGCCGGCCTCTTCGTCGTGAACCAGCCCAAGAGCCTTGCAGCCGGGGGGAACCACGCGGACAACTGCAAGTTCACTTTCGACGGCACCGGGTGGAAGGCCGAAAAGGAAATCTACTGGGCCGACGAAACGACAAAGGCCGACTTCTACTGCTACTATCCCTACACGCCGGCCGTTTCATCAGTCGCCGCCTTGCCTTTCAAGGTCAGTCAGGACCAGAGCGCGGAAAGCGGACTGAAGGCCTCTGACTTCCTGTGGGGCAAGGTCCTGGGAATCGCACCAACACCTGACCCGGTAATGATTACCGTCAACCATAGGATGAGCAGTCTGATTGTCAATCTGAAAGCCGGGACAGGCTGGAAAGAGGATGACATCAAGGGAGCGGAAGTCACGGTCGTCGGACTGAAGACTTCAGCCCTCGTGAACCTTGCAGACGGCACGGTCACCGCCGATGGCGAAGCCGCCGAGATGAAACCGCTCAAGACAGGCGACGGGACGTTCAGAGTCCTTGCCGTTCCCCAGAAGGTTTCCGATGCCGAACTCGTAAGAATCAAGATAGGGACGAAGACATATTCACTGAAAACGACGGTCGACTTGAAGCCGGGCAGGCAGCACACCTGCACAGTCGAGGTCAAGCGCACCGGCGAGGGCATCAACATCGGCATCGGACCGTGGGAGACCGACGGCAACGACTACGGCGGCTCGGTCGAATAGCGGGGCATCACCAAAACTTTCATCAAAATTTTCAACGCAAAGGAATATTCAATGATAAGGACATTTCGACTTTTCGCTGTTGCGGCGGCCCTCATCGGACTGGCCGCCTGCAGCTTTGAGGATGACAGCCTGCAGCCGGAACCCGGGAACGGCAGCCCCGGCACCATAGACATTTCAGGCGAGATTTCGCAGGTCTATCAGACCAGGGCGAACGATTCGGGATTCGCCGACAAGGACGAGATCGGAGTCTATGTCGTGGACTACGACGGCGGCAGCGCGGGGACACTGAAGAACAGCGGCAACAGGGCAGACAACGTCAGGTTCACCTTCGACGAAGCGGCCTACAAGTGGACGCCGTCGAAAGACATCTACTGGAAGGACAACGAGACTCACATCGACGTCTATGGCTACTACCCCTACTCCTCCGTCAGCGATGTGAATGAATATGCCTTCGAAGTTCAGAAGGACCAGAGCACGGGAGCGGCGAACGGGAAACTGGGCGGGTACGAGGCGTCGGACTTTCTCTGGGGAAAGGCGGAGAACGCCGCCCCGACCGACAAGATCGTCAGGATATCGTTCGCCCACAGGATGGCCGGAGTCAGGGTGTCTCTTGTGAAAGGCACCGGATTCACTGATGCCGAATGGACGGCCGCGAGCAAGGAAGTGCTGATTCTCAGCACGAAGAGGAACGCCACAATCAATCTTGCCACCGGCGTGGTCACCGCCAAGGGCGAAGCCTCCAGCACAGGAATCATCCCGTACGTCAAGGGCGAGGATTTCAGGGCAGTCGTGGCGCCGCAGGAAATTGCCGCCGGGACTCCGCTGATCGGCATAACGATAGACGGGATTTCCTACAGGCACAGCAGAAGCGAAGCGACCGTTTTCACCGCCTCGAAGCAGCACAATTTCACGATAACCGTCAACAGGAAGGCCGCAGGCGACTTCGAGTTCACCGTCAGCGATGAGAGCATCACCGCCTGGGAGAACGATGCGGTGTCCCACGACGCCACGGCCAAGGAGTACATCGTCATCAATGTCGAGACTCCGGGAACGCTTGACGAGTGCGTCAAGGCTGCCGGAAAGGATGTCGCCAAGATCAAGAATCTCAAGCTGACCGGGAACATCAACTCGAGGGACTTCGCCGTGATGCGGTTCCAGATGACAGATCTCCAGTCGCTCAACCTCAAGGAAGTAAGGATCAAGGCTGGGGAAAGCGGGAATATCGGAACCGATTATTATTATGCCAACAACGAGGATGAGATACCGACAGAAGCCTTCAATGGAGCCGACTTAACGCATATCATACTTCCGGACAGGTTAACTAAAATCAGTGATTATTCATTTAGCAATTGCTCCCTGACAGGGTCGCTGTCAATACCTGAAGGGGTGACAACGATCGGTTTAGCCGCATTTCAGAGACTTGATTCAATGACAGGGATATTGACACTTCCCGAATCGCTTACAGTAATCGGCGATTACGCATTTTACGATTGTCCCTTCAATTCTGAAATAAAGTTGCCGTCCAGACTTGAGCATATTGGATATGCTGCTTTTTATCATTGCGCTGGATTGTATGGAGAACTGACACTCCCGGAGACGCTGACCTATATTGGAGATCACGCTTTCTGGGGTTGCTTTTGTTTATCAGGAAGCCTCAAAATACCATCCGGCATAAGCATCATTTCTGAAAATGCTTTCCACGATTGCAATGGACTGAATGGAGTTTTATCGTTACCTGACAATGTTGAATACATAAAAGAAAACGCATTCAACAGTTGTAATTTCCGCGGAGAACTGATTCTGCCGAACAGTTTGATATCAATCGGATCCAATGCTTTTAACGATAACAACTTCAGCGGCAAACTGGTTCTGCCCAATGAACTTGTTTCAATAGGCAGTCAAGCTTTTGCAAATTGCGACAAACTATCCGGAATATTGGAATTTCCCGAGAATGTGTCCGCCATCGGTTCCTACACTTTCGCCGGCTGCAAGATGCTAGAAGGTATTGAATTTTCCGATAATCTCGAAACAATCTCAGCTAATGCTTTCAAATATTGCTACGGCATCAACAAGATAGTCTGCAAAGGCACAATCCCGCCCAAAATCCTTTCGGGAGCCTTTGACGGAGTCCCGAAAGACAACTTCACGGTCGAAGTGCCGGAATCCGCCGTCGCCCAGTACCGGACGGCATCCGGGTGGAAGGATTTCAAAAGGATATCCGCCTACAGGAACCTTGTCGCACGCCCGTCCGCAGCCTCGGCCATCAACACGAAGACCACCCGCGACCTCATCCTGAACGCAGACGACGAGTGGGTGGTCGAGAGCAAGCCGGACTGGGTCACCCTGAGCCAGGACGAAGGCAAGGGCAAGACTGCGCTGACGCTCGAATTCTCACAGATGCCGAAGGGAACAAGCAGGTCCGGAGATGTCATATTCAAGCTGAAAGGCCAGGACTACAGGACGACCTGCAAAGTCTCGCAGTATGACTGTGAATATTCCGAAGACGAAATCGTGACATTGCAGCAGGCCAGAAAAGGCAACGGCATCAACCTGGTGTTTCTCGGAGACGGCTTCAGCGCCAAGGACATCAGCGAAGGGCTTCTGATGAATAACGTCAATGCTGCCGTGGAGCATTTCTTCAGCATCGAGCCGTACAAGACCTACAGGGATTATTTCAACGTCTACACCGGGATATCCGTATCCCCGGAATCCGGCATCGGCGGAGTCAACACGATCATCTACAACAAGTTCAACACCACCGCGAAAGATGGTTCAAAGCTAGGCGGCAGGAATGGCGAACAAGACTTCAACGAGATATTCAAATACGCCTGCAAGGCTCCGACGGTCACGGAGGACAACCTGAGCAGAACACTTATAGTCATAGTTCCCAACACGAGCGAATATGGCGGCGTCTGCTATATGTACGCCGGCGGCGAGGCCATCGCCTACTGCCCGATGAGCGACTATGCCTATCCTCTTGATTTCCGCGGAGTGGTGCAGCACGAGGCCGGCGGACACGGGTTCGGGAAACTCGGCGATGAGTACATCAACCACAATACTTTCATTGATGCCTGTAGCTGCTCTTGCTGTGATCACGTAGGTGGAATCAATGCTGCGAAGTCACGCGGCTGGTACGCCAATCTTTCTCTCACCGGCAAGACGGACGAGGTCCCGTGGAGTCACCTGATCTTCGACGAGAAGTACGGCAAGATTGTGGACATCTACGAAGGAGGCTATATGCACGCCAGGGGTGTCTACCGTTCCGAGTACAGCAGCTGCATGAACAACAACATCCCTTACTACAGCACCATCAGCCGCGAGGCCATCGTCAAAAGGATAATGGAATATGCCGGGGAGGAATATTCATTCGAGAAATTCTCCGCGAACGACAAGGTTGAGAACCTTCCGGAGACCGCTGCCGCGGCCACGAAGGCTTCACCGCTCAGTTTTTCCGTCTCCGGAATGACACGACAGCACGAGCCGGTGTTTATGGGGGAACGTCCGAAACTCAAATAAGAGATCAGGTCATGAAAAAGATAATATTCTACATTTCAACTATTCTTCTTCTCGCCGCCTCCTGCTCCAAATCAGGCACGGCGGAGGAAAACGGCTCTCGGATCCGCTTCGACCTGTCCTTTTCAGGTTCGGGTCAGACAAGAGTCAGCGCAAACGCGTTTGAAGACGGCGACGTCACCGGACTTTACCTGACGGAATATGACAATTCTAACTTACCCGTTCCGCTTCAGGTGTCCGGGAACGCCGTCAACAATGCGGCGCTCCGCTTTGACGGTTCATCCTGGTCAACTTCTCCTATCCTCTACTGGGACAAGGGCGTGAAGTACGATGTCTACGGCTACTACCCTTATGCCAAGCCTGCATCGGTTGACGAGTACCGGTTCAGCGTCGCCGCCGACCAGTCCGGCACCGGGGATTCAGGCACACTTGGCGGCTACGAGGCGTCGGACTTTCTCTGGGCGAAGCAGACCGGAGTGAAGTATCCGAACGTAGTCAAGCTGAAATTCAGCCACAGGATGAGCCGCCTTGTGGTCAATCTGGTCAAAGGCGAGGAATTCGAGGGCAACATCCCGAACGATGTCGTGGTCAGGATTCACGGGACTGTGCCGGATGCCCTTATCGATCTCGGCAGCGGTGTCGTCGTGAAGGACAACCACAGCCAGGCGCAGGCCATAACGATGAAGAAGGAAAGCGATGCTGTCTTTTCCGCCATCGTCGTTCCGCAGCGCATCGACAGCCGCCAGCCTCTGGTCGAAGTCCTTACCAACGGCATTTCCTACCTGATGGAAAGCCGCTTCGTCTTCCGCTCCGGAGTCCAGCACTCCGTCAACATTGTCCTCACCAACGACCCCGCCAAATCCCGCATAGAGATCGGCGGCGAACTCAAAGGCTGGAACTGATCACTCGCATAAAGTCCAGACCGTACGGAATGATATGTGGAGAAGGCAGAGGGAGCCACGGTTCTGAATTTTGGTAACGTGCAAAATTC
>CAVCDF010000104.1:0-24991 GCA_963600795.1 Anaerotignum sp.
TCTGCGACGAGATGGGCATAATGCTGATGGCCGAGACCTTCGACGAGTGGGACGTGGCCAAATGCGACAACGGCTACCACAGGTTCTTCGGCGACTGGGCCGAGAAGGATGTCGTCAATCTTGTGAGGCATTTCCGCAACAGTCCTTCCATCATTATGTGGAGCATCGGCAACGAAGTGCCAACGCAGTGGACTCCAGGCGGTTACAAGACCGCAGCCTGGCTTCAGTCAATCTGCCACAGGGAGGATCCAACCAGACCTGTGACCTGCGGAATGGACCAGTTCGACGCCGTGGTGAACAACGGATTCGGGGCGCAGGTCGACATCCCGGGATTCAACTACAAGCCACGCCGCTACGTCGAAGCCTACGGCAAACTTCCGCAGAACATAATTCTTGGCAGCGAGACCGCGTCGACGGTCAGCTCCAGAGGAGTTTACCATCTGCCTTCCGAGGCAGGTGTCAAGGGCTTCGACCCGCTGATCGGAGCGAGCAAGCTGCACGCCGACCACCAGTCTTCGTCCTACGATGTGGAGACCTGCTACTGGTCCAACATTCCTGACGTGGACTTCGCCGCTGACGAGGACTATCCGTGGATGCCAGGACAGTTCGTCTGGACCGGTTTCGACTATCTCGGCGAGCCGTCTCCTTACGACACCGACGCCTGGCCCAACCATTCCTCGGTGTTCGGAATCATCGACCTGGCCTCGATTCCAAAGGACCGCTACTGGCTTTACCGCAGTCTGTGGCGCAAGGATGTGCCGACATTGCACCTGCTTCCTCACTGGACCTGGCCTGGACACGAGGGCGAGAATATTCCTGTGGTGGCCTACACGTCTTTCAACAAGGCCGAGCTGTTCGTCAACGGAGTGAGCCAGGGATTCGCGGAGAAAGCCGCACCTTCGGGAGTCTCCGCCGATCCGACGCATCCTCAGCCTATCGCTTCCGACACCGAACTCGTAAGGCGTTTCCGCCTGATCTGGCCGGATGTCGTCTATGAACCTGGCGAAATCTGTGTGGTGGCATATTCAGATGACGGCAGCGTCGCCGCCGAGGAGACCGTCCGCACAGCCGGAAAGGCCTGGGCGCTGAAGCTGACTCCATATTCAGACACCCTCAAGGCTGACGGAGAGGATCTGTGCTACGTCAATGTGAGTGTCGTCGACAAGGCCGGCAACCCTGTACCGTGCGACAGCCGCGAGGTGAAGGTGACCGTGGAGGGGGCCGGCTCGTTCAGGGCCATCGCCAACGGTGACCCTACGAGTCTGGAGCTGTTCCACCTGCCGCATATGCATCTGTTCAGCGGCCAGCTCACGGCCATCGTCCAGAGCGCCGCGACTCCCGGCGAGATCACTGTCAAGGTGACCGCAAAGGGCCTCCGCCCCGCCACCGCCAAGATTGTCGTGGCGGACAAGTAGCTGAGCATCAACGAAAAGAACAAAGGCCTGGTACGGATTTTCGTACCAGGCCTTTGCCTTATGTATTAGTTTACAGAGAGTTCTCTGCCACGATGGTTAGAGTTCCTGCATTTCCTGCTCGTACTCGTCCTTGCGGCCGACGATGATGTCCTGGAACTCCTTCTGGCCGGTTCCGGCCGGAATAAGATGACCGCAGATGACATTCTCCTTAAGGCCTTCGAGATGATCGACACGGGCCCTGATTGCAGCCTCGCTGAGTACCTTGGTCGTTTCCTGGAAGGATGCGGCCGAGATGAAGCTGTTGGTGCGGAGGGCAGCCCTTGTGATTCCCTGAAGGACAAGCTTGGCGGTTGCCGGTTTGGCTTCACGGACGGACATCAGCTTAAGCTGCTGCCTTTCAAGTGAGGCGTTCTCATTCCTCATGTCGCGGGCATCGATGATGTCTCCGATTGTGTACCTCTGGGAGTCGCCGGAGTCAATGACATAATATTTTCCGAATATGTTGTCATTGGCATCCATGAAATCCCACTTGTCCACCAGCTCTTCCTGAAGGAATTCGGTGTCGCCAGGATTGGTGATCTGAACCTTGCGCATCATCTGGCGCACGATGATCTCGAAATGCTTGTCGTTGATCTTAACGCCCTGCAGACGGTAAACTGCCTGAACTTCATTGACAATGTAGTCCTGAGCCTTGACCGGTCCGAGGATGTTGAGGATGTCGGTAGGAGATGTACCGCCGTCGGAAAGCCTTGTGCCGGCCTTCACGTAGTCGTTCTCCTGCACAAGAATCTGCTTGGTAAGAGGAACGAGGTAGTGCTTCTCGACTCCTGACTTGTTCTTGACGATGATTTCGCGGTTACCTCTCTTGACCTTGCCCATAAGCACTTCACCGTTGATCTCGGAGAGAATGGCGGTTGAAGACGGAGTCCTGGCCTCGAAGAGTTCGGTGACTCTAGGCAGACCGCCGGTGATATCGCTTGACTTGCCGATGGCACGAGGAATCTTCACGATGATGTCGCCGACATTGACCTTGTCTCCATCGTTCGGAAGAACGTGCGCACCTACAGGAAGGTTGTACTGCCTTACCTGGTTGCCCTCGTCGTCAAGAATGATGATGGACGGGTTCTTGGTCTTGTCCTTGGCCTCGATGATGACCTTGTCCTTGTTGACGGCCACTTCATCAGCCACCTCCTCACGGTAGGTAAGACCGGAGATGAGATTGTCGAACTGCACCTTTCCGGCGGTCTCGACAATGGTGATGGCGTTGTAAGGATCCCATTCGCAGAGAAGGTCTCCTTCCTTGATCGTGTCGCCGTCCTTGAAGTAAAGCCTTGAGCCGTAAGGCACATCGTAGTGAGAGTAGGTGATGCCCGTGTTCTCGTCGATGATGCTGACTTCGGTCATACGGCTGACCACTATCTCCTGAGGCTCACCGTCTTCTCCAATCTTCTGGATGGTCCTGAGTTCCTCAAAGACAAGCTTGCCGTCGTACTTGGAGGTGATGGAAGAATCGGCAGCGGTGCTGGACGCGGTACCTCCGACGTGGAAGGTACGGAGAGTCAGCTGCGTACCAGGCTCACCGATGGACTGTGCGGCGATGACGCCGACAACTTCACCCTTCTCCACCATCCTGCTCGTGGCGAGGTTGCGGCCGTAGCACTTGGCGCAGACTCCCTTGCGGGATTCGCAGGTAAGCACTGAACGGATCTCCACCTGCTCGATAGGAAGATGGTCGATCAGGTCGGCGGTAGCCTCGCGGATTTCCTCTCCGGCCTTGATGATCAGTTCTCCGGTAAGCGGATTGAATATGTCGTGGACGGAGGTACGGCCGAGAATCCTCTCGCCGAGGGACTCGACGACTTCGTCCTTGTTCTTGATCGCAGTCGCGATAAGTCCTCTGAGAGTACCGCAGTCCTCCTCGGTAATGATCACGTCGTGTGACACATCCACGAGACGGCGGGTAAGGTAACCTGCATCGGCCGTCTTGAGGGCGGTGTCGGCAAGACCCTTTCTGGCACCGTGGGTGGAGATGAAATATTCAAGTACCGTCATACCCTCCTTAAGGTTGGATATGATAGGGTTCTCGATGATTTCCGCTCCGGCGGCTCCGGACTTCTGAGGTTTTGCCATAAGGCCTCGCATTCCGCAGAGCTGCTTGATCTGCTGTGTGGATCCGCGGGCTCCGGAATCCAGCATCATATACACCGGATTGAAACCGTCCTGATCCGCAGAAATCTGCTTCTCCACGATCTTCGTGAGCTTCGTGTCGATGGATCCCCAAAGGTCGATGACCTTGTTGTAGCGCTCGTTGTTGGTGATGAAGCCCATCTGGTAGTTCTCCTTGACTTCCTCCACCTGCTTGTAGCCCTGCTCGATAAGTTCAGTCTTCTCCTGCGGGATGATAACGTCTCCGAGGTTGAACGATATTCCAGCCCTGAAGGCCTGGTCGTAACCGAGGTTCTTGATGTCGTCAAGGAACTGGGCCGTTCTTGTTACGCCGGTGCACTTGATGACTTCGGTGATGATCTTGCGGAGAGCCTTCTTACCGAGAATCTCGTTGACATAAGGCACTTCGTCAGGAACATACTGGTTGACGATTATCCTTCCGGCCGAGGTCTCTACGATATGCTGTCCCTTTGAAGGGTCATTCTTGTCCACCGGGAGCCTTACGCCGATCTTGGCATGCATGTCGATGGCCTTCTCGTTGTAGGCCACGATGACTTCCTCAGGACCGTAGAACTTCATTCCCTCGCCCTTTGCGCCAGGTCTGATCTTGGTGATGTAGTACAGACCGAGCACCATATCCTGTGACGGAACGGTGATAGGGGTTCCGTTGGCCGGATTGAGGATGTTCTGAGAACCGAGCATCAGCAGCTGAGCCTCCATGATGGCGGCATTTCCAAGAGGAAGGTGCACAGCCATCTGGTCGCCGTCGAAGTCGGCGTTGAAGGCCGTACAGGCAAGCGGATGCAGCTGGATGGCCTTTCCCTCGATCATTCTAGGCTGGAACGCCTGGATACCGAGTCTGTGCAGGGTAGGCGCACGGTTGAGGAACACAGGATGGCCCTTCATCACGTTCTCGAGAATATCCCAGATGACGGCGTCCTTCCTGTCCACGATCTTCTTTGCGGACTTGACTGTCTTGACGATTCCCCTTTCGATAAGCTTGCGGATGATGAACGGCTTGTAGAGTTCGGCAGCCATATACTTAGGCAGACCGCACTCGTGCATGTTCAGTTCCGGACCTACGACGATGACGGAACGTGCCGAGTAGTCGACACGCTTTCCGAGAAGGTTCTGACGGAAGCGTCCCTGCTTTCCCTTGAGGGAGTCGGACAGTGACTTGAGCGCCCTGTTGGATTCGCTCTTGACCGCGCTTGACTTCTTGGAGTTGTCGAAGAGGGAGTCAACCGCTTCCTGGAGCATACGCTTCTCGTTTCTGAGAATGACTTCCGGAGCCTTGATCTCTATGAGTTTCTTGAGACGGTTGTTCCTGATGATGACCCTGCGGTAGAGATCGTTGAGGTCAGTGGTCGCGAACCTGCCGCCGTCGAGCGGAACGAGAGGGCGGAGATCCGGCGGAATGACCGGAATCACCTTCATTATCATCCACTCAGGACGGTTGATGTCCTTTGACTCAAGGAACCACTTCACTACGCTCAGCCTCTTGAGCAGTTCCGCCTTCCTCTGCTGTGACGTCTCGGTCAGCATCTTGACCCTGAGCTCCTTGGAAAGGCTGACAACGTCAGTTTCCTTGAGTAGGTCATAGATACCGTCGGCTCCCATCTTGGCGATGAACTTGTTCGGATCATCGTCCGGAAGGTTCTCGTTCTCCGGAATTCTTGCAAGCACGTCGAGATATTCATCTTCCGTGAGAAGATCCATCTTGGCGAGTCCGCTCTCTCCCGGATTCACTACGATGTACTTTTCGTAGTAGATCACGGACTCGAGCTTCTTTGCAGGGAGTCCGAGAAGGGCGGATATCTTGTTTGGAGCTGACTTGAAGTACCAGATGTGGGCTACAGGGACAGTCAGGGCTATGTGCCCCATCCTTTCCCTGCGGACCTTCTTCTCTGTCACTTCAACGCCGCACCTGTCGCAGACGATTCCGCGGTAGCGGATCCTCTTGTACTTTCCGCAATAGCATTCGTAGTCCTTGGTAGGTCCGAATATCTTTTCGCAGAAAAGTCCGTCCCTTTCCGGCTTGTAGGTCCTGTAGTTGACCGTTTCCGGTTTCAGGACCTCTCCGCAGGACCTCGCTGAAATGTCCTCCGGAGAAGCAAGGGAAATGCTGATCGTCGAGAAGTTGCTCTTTACCTTGTTTTCCTTATTGTTGAAAGTAGGCATATTCTTGAATGTCAATATTCCTTGATATTATTCCAATGTTACCTTGAGACCAAGGCCTCTGAGCTCGTGGAGCAGCACGTTGAGTGACTCCGGAATGCCTGGATTCGGCATAGGGTCGCCCTTTACTATCGCCTCGTAAGTCTTGGAGCGCCCCGTCACGTCGTCCGACTTGACTGTAAGGATCTCCTGAAGAGCGTTGGCGGCTCCGAACGCCTCGAGCGCCCAGACCTCCATTTCTCCGAACCTCTGTCCTCCGAACTGAGCCTTTCCTCCGAGAGGCTGCTGGGTGATCAGAGAATAAGGACCGATGGAACGTGCGTGCATCTTGTCGTCAACCATATGGCCCAGCTTGATCATATAGATCACGCCGACTGTGGCAGGCTGGTCGAACCAGTCACCTGTACCGCCGTCCCTCAGATGGGTCTTGCCGTATCTAGGCACGCCGGCCCTGTCGGTGTAGTCGCAGATCTCCTCGATGGTGGCACCGTCGAAGATAGGGGTGCTGAACTTGAGTCCGAGCTTGGCGCCGGCCCAGCCGAGCACAGTCTCGTAAATCTGTCCAAGGTTCATTCGTGAAGGCACGCCGAGAGGGTTCAGAACGATGTCGACAGGTGTTCCGTCCTCAAGGAACGGCATGTCTTCCTGGCGCACGATCTTCGCCACGATACCCTTGTTGCCGTGACGGCCGGCCATCTTGTCACCGACGGTGATCTTCCTCTTCTTGGCGACATAGACCTTCGCAAGCTGCATCACTCCGTTAGGAAGTTCATCGCCGACCTTGATCTTATCCTCCTTTCTCTTGAACTCCGACTGGGAGATCTTGTAGGTAAGGCAGTAGTTGTTGATGAGCTCCTGGATAAGCTGGTTGGTGTACTTGTCAGCGGTCCACTTGCTGGAATTGACGTTCTGGAAATCTATGCTCTTGAGCTTCTCGGCGGTGATCTCCTTCCCCTTAGGGATTATCTCGACGTCATAAAGGTCGTAGACGCCGGCGCTCTTCTTGCCCTTGGTCAGGACAGTGAGGCGCTTTATGAATTCGGCGTAAAGTTTCTCGGCCTTCTTGTCGAAATCGTCCTTGAGGAGTTCGATGCGGGCGTTCTGGTCGGTCTTGACAGACCTTCTGTTGCCTTCCTTCGCCGCCTTCGCATAAAGGGCGGTCTTGATGACGGTGCCGCTCAGTGAAGGGTTGGCCTTCAGGGAAGCGTCCTTGACATCGCCTGCCTTGTCTCCGAATATGGCCTTGAGGAGCTTCTCTTCAGGGGACGGGTCGCTCTCTCCCTTAGGAGTGATCTTGCCGACCATTATGTCGCCCGGCTCAAGATGGGCGCCTATGCGGATGATGCCCTGCTTGTCGAGATCCTTCGTGGCGTCTTCGCTGACGTTAGGAATATCCGATGTAAGTTCTTCCATACCGCGCTTGGTGTCGCGGACTTCGGTCATGAATTCGTCGACGTGCACGGATGTGAGAATATCCCACTTCACCATCTCTTCTGACAGCACGATGGCATCCTCATAGTTGTAGCCCTTCCACGGCATGAACGCCACCTTGAGGTTGCGGCCGAGGGCCAGTTCACCGTTCTGCGTGGCATAGCCTTCGGTAAGAACCTGCCCCGGCTCGACCTTGTCGCCCTTGCGGACGATAGGCTTGAGCGTTATGGTCGTGCTCTGGTTGGTCTTCCTGTAGATAGGGAGAGTGTAAACGGTCTCTTCCGGTGCGAAGGAAACGAACTTCTCGTCATCTGTCTTGTCGTACCTGATTCTGATTTCCTTGGCATCGACATAGGTGACCTCGCCCTTCTTCTCAGCGACGTACTGCGTCCTGGAGTCAAGACAGACTCTCTCCTCAAGTCCTGTTCCGACGATAGGTGACTCAGGGCGGAGCAGCGGAACTGCCTGGCGCATCATGTTCGCACCCATCAGCGCACGGTGAGCGTCATCGTGCTCGAGGAACGGAATGAGGGATGCGGCGACGGATGCCATCTGGTTAGGGGCGACGTCCATATAATCGACATCGGTCTTTGAAACTACAGGGAAGTCCGCTTCCTTGCGGCACTGGATCCTGTCCTCAGTGATGGTTCCGTCATCCTCCATCTGGACTTTCGCGAGGGAAACGAGCTTGTTCTCCTCTTCCTCGGCGGTCATATAGTGCCATCCCTCGTCAGTCAGGTCAACCTTTCCTTCCTTAACCTCGCGGTAAGGCGTCTCGATGAATCCGAGCGGATTGATCCTGGCATAGACGCACAGGGATGAGATAAGTCCGATGTTCGGGCCTTCAGGCGACTCGATAGGGCAGAGCCGTCCATAGTGGGTGTAGTGCACGTCCCTGACCTCGAATCCGGCCCTATCCCTGGAAAGACCTCCAGGACCGAGCGCGGACAGACGGCGTTTGTGCGTAACTTCAGCAAGCGGGTTGGTCTGGTCCATGAACTGGGACAGCTGGCTCGTGCCGAAGAAGGAGTTGATGACGGAAGACAGAGTCTTCGCGTTGATCAGGTCGATCGGGTTGAACTGCTCGCTGTCACGCACGTTCATCCTTTCGCGGATGGTTCTGGCCATCCTCGAAAGACCTACGCTGAACTGGTTCGCAAGCTGCTCCCCTACGGTGCGGACACGTCTGTTGCTCAGATGGTCGATGTCATCAACCGTAGCCTTGGAGTTGATCAGCTGGATGAGATACTTGATGATCTCGATGATGTCAGTGTTGGTGAGAACCCTGATCTCAGGGCTGGTCGAAAGACCGAGCTTCTTGTTCAGACGGAACCTTCCGACAACGCCGAGGTCGTACCTCTTCTCCGAGAAGAAGAGCTTGTCGATCACATCGCGGGCAGTCGCCTCGTCAGGCGGTTCCGAATTGCGGAGCTGTTTGTAGATGAAGTTGACAGCCTCGATTTCAGTGTTGGTAGGGTCCTTCTGGAGAGTGTTGAATATGATCGTGTACTCGTTGGTGTTGGCCTCGTCCTTCTGAAGAAGGATTGTCTTCACCTCGGTGTCGAGAATCTTGGCAATCGTGTCATCGTCAACCACTTCACCTCTTTCCACAATCGGGATGGTTCTTTCGATAGGAATCACCTCTCCGGTGTCCTCGTCCTCGAAATCCTCCGTCCAGGTCTTGAGAACCTTCGCGGCCAGTTTCCTGCCCTTGTTCTCCTCAAGAACCTGCTGATTGACCTCAACCTCGTCGGCAAGGCCGAATATGTCTATGATATCCTTGTCAGAGTTGAAGCCGATGGCGCGCAGAAGCGTGGTCACAGGCAATTTCTTCTTGCGGTCGATGTAGGCGTACATCACATTGTTGATGTCTGTCGCGAACTCGATCCACGAACCCTTGAAAGGAATTATTCTGGCTGAATATAATTTCGTCCCGTTGGCGTGCATGCTCTGGTCGAAGAATACGCCCGGAGAGCGGTGCAGCTGGGACACGATGATTCTTTCCGATCCGTTGATGATGAATGTTCCGCCGGGCGTCATATAAGGGATTTCGCCAAGGAAAACATCCTGAACTTTTGTGTCAAAGTCCTCGTGCTCCGGATCCGTGCACGAAAGGCGGAGTTTTGCCTTTAGAGGAACGCAGTATGTCTGGCCTCTTTCCAGACATTCTTCGATAGAATACTTAGGTGGATCGATGAAATAGTCGATGAATTCCAGCTTGTAGTTGTTCCTCGTGTCCTCGATCGGGAATATTTCCTGAAACACCTGGAAAAGGCCTTCGTCCTTCCTGTTCTCCGGGACCGTCTCCAACTGGAAGAAATCCTTGAAAGATTTCAACTGAACTTCCAGCAGGTCAGGATATTCCAGAATCTTAGATGTAGCGAACATTATTCGCTTGTTGTTAGTCTTTTTTGACATTGATCTGCCTTTAGAGAATGGAGAAAAACTTAATACGACAAAAAGGTTTAGAGCCTTCTAGGCTCTAAACCTGATGATTTTCCCGCCAGGGGAAGCTGGATTATTTAACCTCAACTTCGGCGCCTGCCTCTTCAAGGGCAGCCTTCAGTTGCTCAGCTTCAGCCTTGGATACTTTCTCCTTAACGGTCTTAGGAGCGCCGTCAACGAGATCCTTAGCTTCCTTCAGACCAAGACCAAGAGCCTCCTTAACGGCCTTGATAACCTGAAGCTTAGCCTGTCCTGCTGACTTGAGGACAACATCGAACTCAGTCTGCTCTGCAGGAGCGGCCTCGGCTGCTACAGCCGGTCCGGCTACTGCTACAGCTGCGGCTGCAGGCTCGATACCATATTCTTCCTTGAGGACCTTCGCGAGTTCCTGAACATCTTTTACAGTAAGGTTAACCAACTCTTCTGCAAGTGCTTTTACATCTGCCATAATTGATATTTTTTAAAATTGTTATTGTTATTACTTTTCTTCCTTTTCTGAAAGTGTCTTGACGAGACCTGCAATCAGGCTGCCGCCGCCGTTCTGGAGAGCGGAGATGACATTGCGCATAGGAGACTGGAGAAGACCGACGATGTCGCCGATGAGTTCTTCTCTGGACTTGATTGCGCAGAGTTCGTCAAGTTTGTCTGCGCCGACAAAGGCGCATTCCTGTACGTATGCTCCCTTGAGTTCCGGCTTGCCCATTGCCTTCTGCATCTTCTTGATGAGCTTGGCAGGACCGTTAGGAGACTCGGAATACATAATGGCTGTGTTGCCTTCGAGCACAGGGAGGAGAAGGTTCAGTTCCTCGTTGTTCAGTTCCTTGAGAACGTGGGCGAACAGGGTGTTCTTTACAACGGTAAGCTTGATTCCTTCCTCGAAGCATGCACGGCGGAGCTTCACGGTGTTTTCAGCGTTCAGACCCTCGATGTTCGTGATGTAGAAATTAGGGTACTGCTCAAGTAGCGCTGAGATGCTTTCAATAATCTGACTTTTGATTTCCTTCTTCATAATGAAATACTTTTTACTCGGCGCTGCCGCTGGTGAATGCTTTGACATCTATCTTGAGACCCGGGCTCATCGTGGTGCAGATTGCAGCACTCTTGAGATAGGTTCCCTTCAGGGTCTGAGGCTTGAGCTTCAGGACCTCGTTCAGGAGCGCGGTAGCGTTCTCGCAGATCTGCGCAGGAGTGAATGAAACCTTGCCGATAGCTGCGTGGATGATACCGGTCTTGTCAACCTTGAAATCGATCTTACCGCCCTTTACGTCCTTGACGGCGTTGCCCACTTCCATCGTGACGGTACCCGTCTTAGGGTTAGGCATAAGGCCCCTTGGACCGAGAATACGTCCGAGAGCACCGACCTTGGCCATAACTGAAGGGGTGCAGATGATGACATCAACGTCCGTCCAGCCGCCCTTGATCTTCTCTACATATTCATCGAGACCTACATAGTCAGCTCCCGCTTCCTTAGCCTCGTTCTCCTTGTCAGGGGTGCAAAGTACAAGTACCTTGACAACCTTGCCGGTTCCGTGAGGAAGAGTGACGACGCCACGGATCATCTGGTTCGCCTTGCGCGGATCGACACCGAGGTTGGCCGACAGCTCTACAGAGGCGTCGAACTTCGTGTATGTGATATCCTTCAGAATTTCACAAGCCTGGGCAAGAGTGTACTGCTTTGAAGGATCGTACTTACCGACGATCGCTTTCTGATTCTTTGTAATTCTACTCATTTCGCGTGTGAAAATTTAAAGGTTCTCCGGGAATTTTCCGGTGACTTTGATACCCATGCTCCTGGCGGTTCCTGCAACCATCTTCATTGCAGACGCGAGAGTGAAGGCATTGAGGTCAGACATCTTTCCTTCGGCGATAGCCTTGACCTGATCCCAGGTGATGGAGGCTACCTTCCTTCTGTTAGGTTCACCAGAACCCTTCTGCAGCTTGGCTGCTTCCTTAAGGGAAATCGCAACAGGCGGCTGCTTAACTACGAACGTAAAGGACTTGTCTGAATAGACAGTGATCACTACAGGCACAATCTTGCCGGCGCTCTGCTGAGTCGCGGCGTTGAACTGCTTGCAGAAGTCCATAATGTTCAGGCCTTTGGAACCGAGAGCCGGTCCTACCGGAGGAGCTGGATTAGCGGCCCCTGCCTTGATCTGGAGCTTGATGAATCCGGTAACTTCTTTTGCCATAATTGTTTGTTATTCTTTTGTCACTTGAGTAAAGCTGAGTTCCAGCAGAGTCTTTCTGCCGAAAATCACAACTATCACCTTGAGTTTGCTTCTGTCTTCTTCGATTGCATCGACCGTTCCGCTGAAACCACTGAAAGGTCCGTCGGTGATCTTTACCGAATCGCCGACTTCAAAGTTGACCTCAGTGTCAACCGGATTGTCCACATTCTGATCCTGATTACCAAGAATAAACTGCGCCTCTTCATCTCTGATAGGCACAGGCACCCTTTCGGTCATATTTCCTGATGTTCTCTTCTCAGTAAGGAAACCGGACATCCCAGGGATGTCGTTGCGGATAATGTACTCAAGTTCCGCGCTGAGCTGAGCCTGGATAAGAACATAACCAGGATAAAGCAGCCTTTCGACCGCCTTCCTCTTACCGTTCTTGGTTACCATCTCGCGCTTAACCGGGACAAGTACTTGTGCAACCTGATCCTGGAGGCCAAACCTTTCGATCTCTTTCTCAAGATAATCCTTGGCCTTCTTCTCCTTGCTTCCCGCTGTCCGAAGGACATACCACTTCATATCACCCATAGTAATCGAAGAATTACAATGTGTAAATCGCAGTCATCAGATGCTCGAAAGCGAAGTCAATCACGAAGAGTACCAGAGCAAGAATCACTGTGGCGACCATAACCAGAAGGGCAGAGCTCTGAAGCTTGTCCCAGGTAGGCCAAGTGACCTTCTTGGTGAGTTCCGTGTAGGACTCCTTGCAATAGTTAATGAACTTTCTCATCTTTGCATTTAATGGACCTCGTAATTTGGAAGCTTATACGATGTCTGTTAAACAATTACCAAATCGTAACCTTTGATATTTAGCAGGGGAAGCAGGATTCGAACCCACATCGACGGTTTTGGAGACCGCTGAACTACCCTTGTTCTATTCCCCTGAATAAGGCGGTAACCTTGCGGGTTACCGCCTCTGTATGGTGTAGAATTACTCTACGATCTTGATAACCTGACCTGCACCTACGGTACGTCCACCTTCGCGGATGGCGAACTGGAGACCTTCGTTGAGGGCTACAGGAGTGATGAGCTGAACGTCGATCTCAACGTTATCGCCCGGCATAACCATCTCGACTCCTTCAGGAAGGCTGATCTCACCGGTAACGTCAAGAGTACGGATGAAGAACTGAGGACGATACTTGTTGTGGAATGGAGTGTGACGTCCACCCTCTTCCTTCTTGAGGACGTAGATCTGAGCCTTGAAGTGCTTGTGAGGAGTGATTGAACCTGGCTTGGCAACAACCTCACCTCTCTTGACTTCCTTCTTGTCGATACCGCGGAGGAGAAGACCTACATTGTCTCCGGCCTCACCCTGATCGAGGAGCTTGCGGAACATTTCGACACCAGTTACAACGGTGTTCCTTGGAGCGTCACCGAAGCCGACGAGCTCAACAGGATCGTTGACGTGGATGGTACCGGTCTCGATACGTCCGGTAACAACGGTTCCACGGCCGGTGATTGAGAAGATGTCCTCGATAGGCATAAGGAATGGCTTCTCGTTCTGACGTACAGGCTGAGGAATGTACTCGTCAACTGCGTTCATGAGGTCCATAACCTTGTCTTCCCACTCTTTCTCTCCGTTGAGGGCGCCGAGGGCGGATCCGCGGATGATAGGGCAGTTCTCATCGAACTTGTAGAATCCGAGAAGGTCACGGATTTCCATCTCGACGAGGTCAAGCATCTCAGCGTCGTCAACAAGGTCAACCTTGTTCATGAAGACGAGGATCTTAGGTACGTTCACCTGACGGGCGAGCAGGATGTGCTCACGGGTCTGAGGCATAGGACCGTCGGTGGCGGCTACAACGAGGATTGCACCATCCATCTGGGCGGCACCGGTAACCATGTTCTTAACGTAGTCAGCGTGGCCTGGGCAGTCTACGTGAGCATAGTGGCGCTTCTCTGTCTCGTACTCAACGTGAGCTGAGTTGATGGTGATACCACGCTCCTTCTCCTCAGGAGCGTTGTCGATCTGGTCGAAAGACTTAACCTTGTCGGCATTACCGGAGACTCTCTCGGCGAGAACCTTGGTGATGGCGGCGGTCAAAGTCGTCTTACCGTGGTCAACATGGCCAATTGTACCGATGTTGACATGCGGCTTCGTTCTCTGGAATGTTTCTTTTGCCATAATATTATGTTTATAATGAGTAAACTAAATAATGCAGTTTGAGCCGGTGATGGGATTTGAACTCATGACCTCATCCTTACCAAGGATGCGCTCTACCCCTGAGCTACACCGGCTTTTGTTATGGAGCGGAAGACGAGGTTCGAACTCGCGACCCTCAGCTTGGAAGGCTGATGCTCTACCAACTGAGCTACTTCCGCAGAATTTGTGGGAGGAGGTGGACTCGAACCACCGAACCCGAAGGAGCGGATTTACAGTCCGCCGCAATTGCCGCTATGCGATCCTCCCGAATGCCCCGAATCAGCTTCAGAGCCTTGAGCCGATGGAGGGAGTCGAACCCACGACCCCGAGATTACAAATCACGTGCTCTGGCCAACTGAGCTACATCGGCGATATTTCAAAGAAACCCTATTTTGCCAAAGGGATTGCAAAGATAGGCATTAATTCCGATTCTCCAAAACTTTTCCGATTATTTTTCATCAAACAGGCTTTTCAAGGCTGAATATATGCTCCCATAGTCCAGTCCGCACGCTTTTCTCTGGTCGGAAACCGGTGCCTGGGTGATGAACCTGTCAGGAATTCCGCGGCCGGTCACCTTGATGTCGAGACCTCTTGAGGCGACATATTCACAGACCTCGCCGAACAGGCCACCCTTCATCGCACCGTCTTCAAGCGTAAGAATATGCCTGCACGCGGACGCCTCTTCAAGAATCGCCGGATCAAGTGGCTTGAGGAACCTGACATTGAACACGACGGGGCACTTCCCCGTCTCCTCCTTGAGATGCCGGGCCGCCTCAAGAGCCCTGTTGGCCACCGGGCCGAGCGCCAGCACGGCGACATCACCGCCTTCAAGCAGTTTCTCTCCTTTCCCGATCTGAACCGGAGAAGGCGGCAGTTCCTTCCAGCCGCTCCCCTCTCCCGTTCCTCTCGGATACCTTATTATATAGGGACCGTTCTCGATGTCAAGTCCGGCCCACAGCATATCCTTGAGTTCCTTCTCATCCTTCGGCGCGGCAATCACAGTGTTCGGGATGCAGCGCAGGGAGGAAAGGTCGAAGGCTCCCTGGTGGGTGGCGCCGTCTTCGCCCACAAGACCGGCACGGTCAAGGCACAGAACGACGTTCAGATGCTGGAGGGCCACGTCGTGGACAATTTCGTCGAACGCCCTCTGCGCAAATGAAGAATAGATCACGCAGTATGGCTTCATCCCTCCGGCGGCCAGTCCGGCGGCGAAGGTCACGGCGTGCTCCTCAGCGATACCGACATCGAAGAAGCGGTCAGGGAAACGGGCCGCAAAACCGCTCATACCGCTGCCGGTCGCCATCGCCGGAGTTATTCCAACGACTTTAGGGTCCTTCTCGGCCATCTCGCAAAGCACTTCCCCGAACACGTCCTGATAGCGCGGGGCTGAATATTCCTTCGGCGCCCTCTTGCCCGTGACGGGATCGAACTTCCCCGGAGAATGCCAGACGGTAGGATCCGACTCGGCCGGAGCGAAGCCTTTGCCCTTTAGCGTTATGGTGTGCAGAATCTTCGGTCCGTGAATATCCCGCAGCCGCCTCAGGGTGTTCACGACCTCTTCGATGTCGTTGCCGTCGACCGGACCGAAATAACGGAAACCGAAGGCCTCGAACAAGTCTCCCCCCGATGTGGTCACAAGGCCGAGCTTGGCCCTGCGGACAATCCTCTGGAGCCAGTTGCGGAAACTTCCGGCTCCCAGACCGTTCCAGATGTGCGCCTTGATCTTGTTGTAGGCGGGCGCGGTGGTCAGTTTAAGCAGATAGGAATGCAGGGCTCCACGGTTGCCGTCTATCGCCATTTCGTTGTCGTTCAACACGACAAGCAGATCCGTGTTCTCTTCGCCTGCATTGTTGAGACCTTCCAGGGCCAGCCCGCCGGTCATCGCACCGTCTCCGATCAGTGCCACAACCTTTTCATCGGAACCGGCAAGCTTTGCGGCTTCAGCCAGTCCGAGAGCGGCGGAGATCGACGTGGAGGCGTGTCCGGCTCCGAATGCATCGCTGCCGCTCTCGTCCCGGTTTGGAAAACCGCTGATCCCGTCGGCCTTCCTGTTCTTCCGGAACGCCTCCCTGCGGCCGGTCAGGATCTTGTGGGCGTAGGCCTGATGGCCGACGTCGAACACAATCTTGTCCTTGGGAGTGTCGAACACATAGTGCAGACCGACTATCAGTTCCACGGCTCCCAGGCTGGAGGCCAGATGGCCGGGGTTTTCCGAGCAACATTCGACTATGTAACTGCGGATCTCGGCACAGAGAGTCCTCAGTCCGTCCATATCAAGTTTCCTGAGATCGGCAGGAGAATTTATCTTTTCCAAAATCATGAAGGCGAATTTAATACTTTTCCGACAATTTTGTATATTCGCACCTTGATTGAATATTTTTATAAAATTTTAGAATATTCATCGAAAAACAGAATATTATTTTAAAAGTATAGCGCAATGGCTGAGAAAATCCAAAAACTGATGAATGATTCGCCTGTCGCGAGGTGGACCGTTCTGGCTCTCGTGGCCCTGATGATGTTCTTCGCGTATATGTTCGTGGACGTGATGTCCCCTCTGAAATCACTGGTTGAAAGCAACTTGGGATGGGACAGCGGAGTCTTCGGAAAGTATGCGGCTTCAGAGTACATCCTCAACGTCTGCGGATTCCTGATCATAGCCGGCGTCATCCTCGACAAACTCGGAGTACGTTTTTCAGGAGTGCTCTCAGCGGGACTTATGGTTCTGGGTGCCGGCATCAAATTCATCGGAATAAGCGAATGGTTCCAGGCTACTTCGTTCGCCCAGTGGCTCGGCAGCTGGTGGGTGGAGATGCCTGCGAGCGCCAAGATGGCCTCCCTCGGCTTCATGATTTTCGGCTGCGGCTGCGAGATGGAAGGCACAAATGTCTCGAAGATTCTCGCCAAATGGTTCAAAGGCAAGGAGATGGCCTTGGCTATGGGCCTTGAGATGGCCATCGCGCGTCTGGGAGTCTTCGGAGTGATGTGGATCGCTCCTCTGATTTCCTCGAAGTTCGATAATTCGGTGGTTGCCCCTCTCGGCTTCTGCGGAGCGCTGCTCGTGATCGGTCTGATCAACTTCATCATCTTCGGCGTGATGGACAAGAAGTTCGACAGCCAGCTTGTGGCCGCCGGACTTGCCACCGAGGAGAAATCCCCTGAGGACGAGTTCCACATCAGCGACCTGGGCGCCATCTTCAAGAGCAAGATGTTCTGGATTGTTGCCCTGCTCTGCGTTCTTTATTACAGCGCAATCTTCCCGTTCCAGAGATACGCTCCGAACTTCCTTGAGGAGACCCTCGGAATAGACGCGGCTTCCGCGGCACGCCTGTTCAGCTGCTTCCCTATCCTTGCGATGGTCCTGACCCCTATTCTTGGAATATTCCTGGACCGCGTCGGCAAGGGCGCTTCGATGCTTATGGCCGGATCTGTCATAATGATAGCCTGCCACCTCAGCTTCGCGTTCCTGCTTCCGCTTTTCCCGAGCAAGGGTTTCGCCCTATTCCTCATCGTGGTTCTCGGAGTAAGCTTCTCGCTCGTTCCGGCGGCTCTCTGGCCGTCAGTGCCTAAGATCATCGACGAGAAGATTCTCGGCTCGGCCTACTGCCTCATCTTCTGGGTGCAGAACATAGGCCTCTGCCTCGTGCCTATGCTCATCGGCTCGCTCCGCCAGTCGACCGGCGGCTACACCGTGCCGATGATCGTGTTCTCAAGCTTCGGTGTCCTCGCGTTCATCTTCAGCTTCTTCCTCAAGAAAGAAGACCGCGACAAGGGCTACGGCCTCGAGCTTCCGAACATCCAGAAATAGTTTTCAGCGGTCTTCCCGCCGCGGGAGGAACAGCACCCTGCGGGCGTGGCCGCCCGTGGCCACGTGAACGGGAGGGGCCCTGAGCGAAGCGAAGGGAGGGATTTACCCGTCGGGGCGCTGTCCCTCCCCGCCTTTTAAGACAAACTGAACTGCCGTGTCTGAATATTTACGGAAATATTCCTGCTGGGTGGCGCTGGCGTGCCTGGTGGTACCGATGTTCGCATCGTACTACTTCGACGACATGTTCTCCACGCTCTCCCATCTCTTCGAAAATCCGTCGATGCTCCAGCTTGGGTGGAACTCAGCGGATTACGGACTCTACACAAGCGGATACTCGGTCCTTTGCGTGTTCGGCGGCCTCGTGGTCTGCGGAATGCTCCTGGACAAATGGGGAGTGAGGGTAACCGGCTCCATCTTCGTCGGAATGATGGCCGGCGGAGCCGCGCTGGTAACTTTGGCCATAACATCCGGACTTCCGCCGAAGAAATCGCTGGCGATAGCCTATGCGGGATGTATGCTTTTCGGCCTCGGCAGCGAAATAGCGGGAGTGGCCGTCACGCGGTCAATCGCCAAATGGTTCAAGGGCGGGAATATGGCCTTCGCTATGGGGCTTCAGCTCGCCATCGCAAGACTGGGAACGGCATTCGCCCTGGTCATCGCACCCCGCCTTGTCGCCCAGAAAAGCTCCGGACAGACATATTCATTGATGGAAACCGCATCGCCAGCCTTCCTCGGCCTGGGCCTGATGGTCGCCGGAATGGTCCTTTGGGCCATCTTCGTCGCGATGGACGCCAAGTTTGACAGAATGAACGGACGGCAGGATGCGGCGGCGCAGTCCAAGGAAGACGACTTCCGTTTTGCTGACGTTGTCAAACTGTTGAAGAACAAACAGTTCATCACCATAGCGCTGCTTTGCGTCTTTTTCTACAGCAGCATAATCTCCTTCAAGAAATTCGCATCCGCCATCCTGATTCCACGCTTCGACGTCCCTGTGGAGGCGGCGAGCTGGATGGTTTCGATGCTGCCGTTCGCCACGGTGGTTTTCGCGCCGGCATTCGGCATCCTCGTGGACAAGATCGGACACGGCACAAGGTTTATGGCAATCGGAGCAGTCCTGGCCCTGACCGCACACCTGATGCTCGCCTTCGCACCTTCCGGCAAGCCGTTCTTCGGCTACATAAGCATGGTGTTTCTCGGCTTCGGCTATTCCCTTGTCCCGGCCGCGATGTGGCCGTCGGTGCCGAAAATAGTCCCGGACAAAGTCCTGGGCACGGCGTATTCCCTGATCTACTGGGTTCAGAATCTTGGGCTTATGTCATTCAAGATGTTCGCCGGCAACATACTCGCCGCCGCCAACCGTAACCAGGGCATCAGCGAGACCGGAGCGTTCAGGGTGGAGTTAATGTTCGTAGGAGTCTGCATCGCGGCCCTGCTTCTGGCAACCGCCCTCCACGTCTGGTCAAAACGGAATCCGAATCTGGGACTGGACCTTCCGGCATCCAAATCTTGACAAAGAGCATTTTTTTTTCTAATTTTGAGCGGATATGCGCACTTGGCAAGTCAGAGTGCCATTTCCATTGAAAAATGGACACCGATCTCTTTCTGGAAACACTGAATATTCCTTCCACTTCAGGAAGCGAACGTCGCGTGGCGGAGTTCCTGCTGGAACGTCTGCCGTCTTCGGGGTGCCGGGCAATCAGTTCGGAAGTCGGTGACGGTACGCTGAACCTGCTTTTCGACTGGTCAGGGACCGGGACGCCGTCCTTCGTCTTCTGCACGCACGTCGACACGGTACCGCCATACATCCCTCCGACAGTTGTGCGGATCAGCAAAGGTGACAGGCTTCCCGACGGAAAGCTGGCGCAGCAGGACGGGACTATGGTGAAGGGCAGAGGCAGCTGCGACGCCAAAGGACAGATTTTCGCGATGTACGAGGCCTGTCGCAGACTGCGGGAAGAAGGGTTCTCGGACTTCGGACTTCTGCTGCTTTCGGGCGAGGAAACCGGGTCGTTCGGCGCGAAGGCATATTCAAAAGACCGCCCCGGAGGGGCTTTCGTACTCGTCGGGGAGCCGACGGACAACTGTCTGGTCACGGCCAGCAAGGGCACGAAGGCTTTCGGGATCACAATCCGCGGCAAGGCCTGCCATTCAGGATATCCGCAGCACGGGGAAAGTGCGGTGGACAAGTTCATCGACTTCATCGGAGCGCTGCGTACCGTGGACTTCCCGCAGGATCCGGTGCTGGGCCCGACTACCTGGAATGTCGGCAGGCTCATCAGCGACAACCCTCAGAACATACTGAGTCCGGAGATCAGTTTCAGACTCTATTTCCGCACGACCTTTGCCACTGACGCAACGGTCGGGGAGACTCTTTCGGGAATATGTCCGGACGGAACCGCAATCGAAGCGTTCGGCGGGGACTCCCCCCTGGAATATTTCCACGGCGTTGACGGCATCCCGTCGAAGCCGGTCTCGTTCGGCAGTGACGCCCCGAGGCTGACGAAATTCCCCGGGAAGGCAATCTGCGGGCCGGGATCCATACTCACCGCCCACACTGACAATGAATATGTTCTCCTGGAAGACATCGAAAAGGCGGCTGAACAGTATGTCAGGATATTCAAATCAGTTGAACGAACTTAGAAGAATATGATAGTAATGAAATTCGGCGGCACGTCCGTCCAGGATGAAGATGCGATCGGAAGGGTAATCTCGATCGTACGCAGCAGGCTTTCAGAAAAGCCTCTCGTGGTGGTTTCGGCTCTCGCCAAGGTGACAAGGCTGCTCTGCTCAATGGCGGAGGAGGCCGAGGCTCAGCACGAGGACAACGTCAAGGGCCTCCTGGCCCAGCTCAGGGACAGGCATTTCTGCCTTGCAAAAAAACTTCTCGCCGACAATCCGACGCTGCTGGAGAATGCTGTGGAGGACATCGAGGACCTGATTTCGAAACTTGAGACGTTCGTGGGCGGAGTCTGCCAGATCGGCGAACTTTCACCGCGCAGCGAAGCCCGGATCATCTCCACCGGAGAGCTTCTCTCCTCCACGATAATAGGCTATGCCTTCAATGCCAACGGAATATCCTGCCAGTGGGTTGACGCGAGAAGAATGGTCATCACAGACAACAATTTTATGAGCGCGCGGCCGGACCTTGAAACCACCGAAGCCAATGTCAAGAGAATCATCGGCAGGGAAGCCAAGGGTGTGGACATCGTGATCACGCAGGGGTTCATAGCCTCGACCGGGTCGGGAGCGACTTCCGTCCTCGGATTTGAAGGCTCGGACTACTCCGCCGCCATATTCGGAATGGCTCTGGGAGCCGAAAGGGTGGAGATCTGGACCGATGTGGACGGCATCAGGACCGCAGACCCGCGCTACGTTTCCGACACAGGCAAGATTGACGTCATTTCCTATGAAGAAGCTGCGGAAATGGCAGTTATGGGAGCCAGAGTCCTGCATCCGCTGACCATAGAACCTGCACGCAAGAAGAACATCCCGATCAGAGTCCTCAACTCCACGAATCCGGAATGCGACGGTTCGCTGGTGGTCAGGGGCGATGAAGCGCCTGACGGACCGAAATCCGTCGCGTTCAGGAATGAAATACTGTTCATCCGGATCGTGTCCTCCGAACTTGAAGGAGTCACAAGGATGCTCGGAAAGGTGTTCGCGTCTCTCTACCCTAAGCGGATTCCGGTGATTCTCGCGAAGGCCACCGAGTCCGAGGTTGACCTGGTGGTTCCTGAAGAGAGGGATGAACTGGAGGACGCCCTTGCCGAAATCCGCAAGTGGGCCGAAGTAACCGTTTTCCGCGACAAATCCTTCATCTCCGTCATCGGACGCAACATCGTCGGGTTCGAGGGTCTTGGAGACAAGGTGATCAGCGTGTCCGGCAAGGTCCATCTTGCCAACGTGAGCGCCAATATGATGAGCGAAAGTTTCGTCATCGACAGAAGCAGGCTGCAGGTGACGCTTGAGAGCCTGCACGACTACATATTCAAAAAACAGAAGTAATGGTCAAGGTTGTTGTCAGCGGCTACGGCCGGATGGGCCATAACATCGAGGAAGTCCTCAAGGCCAGAGGCATAGAGATGGCGGGCGCGAGCGAAGACATCGCTTCCTTCGACAAGGCGCTGGCGGCGGAGTGCGTCTGCATCGACTTCACCACGCCGGACGCCTTCCGCGCCAATTACAGGTTCATCGCGTCCTCGTTCAAGGCCGCGGTGGTCGGTACGACCGGCTGGAACGACATCAAGGACGAGGTCACGTCCTTTTTCGAAGCCCAGGGAACTCCGCTGATCTACTCGTCTAACTTCTCGGTCGGAGTGAACGTCCTGTCGGCGGCCGTCGAGGTGCTGGCCAAGTTTCTCGGCAAGGCCGGAGGATATTCACCGTACATCGTCGAGAAGCATCATATTCACAAGCTCGACGCACCTTCGGGGACAGCGAAATCCCTAGCGGCGGTGGTCGAGGACGGGATGGGCGTGAAGCCTGAGGTGGCTTCCGTCCGCGTCGGAGAGCTCGCGGGAATCCACACCGTCGGCTTCGAGGGCGGCAATGACCGCATTACCATCGAACACGAGGCGTTCTCCCGCAAAGGCTTCGCGGAAGGTGCGGTGGTGGCGGCGCAGATGACAGAAGGCCTCACCGGAGTGCACGAATTCAAGGAACTGTTTTTCAAGGACTGAATCAATATGTTACTGAAAGGATGCGGAACGGCGCTCGTGACACCGTTCAAGGACGGAAAAGTTGACTATGAGACATTTGCGGCTCTGGTCAGAAGGCAGGTCGAAGCCGGGATCGATTTTCTCGTGCCGCTCGGCACCACGGCCGAAACCCCTTGCCTTGACGATGAAGAGAAGGTAAGGCTGCTGGACATCACCAGGGAACTCTGCCCTGACAGGCCTGTCGTGGCGGGAGCTGGAACCAACTCACCTGCCGCGACGATCCGCAACATCCGGCTTCTCGAGCCGCACGGTCCTGACGCTTTCCTCATCGTGACTCCTTTCTACAACAAGCCGACACAGCAGGGGCTTTATGAATATTTCCGCGCGGTGGCTTCCGCTACTGACAAGCCGATTGTGGCCTACAATGTTCCCGGCAGGACCGGCGTGAACATGTCAGCGGAAACGACCGTCAGAATAGCATCGATTCCTAATGTCATCGCAGTCAAGGAGGCTTCCGGAAAACTCGACCAGATCGGGGAAGTCATTTCAAGACGACCGGACGGTTTCGGCGTGCTGAGCGGCAATGACGACCAGACACTGCCGATTATGACGGCAGGAGGGGACGGCGTGATCAGCGTCGCCTCGAACATCGCTCCGCACAGGATGCTCGAACTGGTCAGAGCCATCTCGGACGGAGACGCTGAAAATGCAGAAAGCCTCAACCGGTCGCTGGAACCGTTGTTCCGCGCCTGTTTCGTCGAGAGCAACCCTATTCCTGTCAAGGCCGGGCTGGCCCTGCTCGGTCTCTGTACGCCGGAGATGCGGATTCCGCTCACTCAGGCCGTGACTTCGACGGCAGAAGCGATGAAAAAAGCAATGGAGGGACTTGGAATATGATGGAATTCAGCGAATTGTGCCACAGGCTCGAGACCGGCGAGGTCCGGGTGGCGGAAAAGATTGACGGACAATGGAAAGTCAATGTCTGGGTCAAGGAAGTGATTCTCGAAGGGTTCAGAGACGGGAAGATGAAAGATCTGAGCGAGGGTGGATATTCATTCTTCGACAAGGACACCTTGCCTTTGCACCGCTTTTCCCTTGAGGACAGAGTCCGCATCGTGCCGGGCGGCAGCAGTGTGCGCTGCGGGTCCTATCTCGCTCCGTCAGTGATAATGATGCCGCCGTCCTATGTCAACATCGGCGCTTATGTCGACGAAGGGACAATGATTGACTCACACGCCCTTGTGGGATCCTGCGCCCAGATCGGGAAACACGTCCATCTTTCGGCCGCGTCCCAGATCGGAGGAGTGCTGGAACCGTCCGGCGCTCTGCCGGTGATTGTCGAGGACAATGCTTTCATCGGCGGCAACTGCGGAATTTACGAAGGTACGATCATCGGAGAAGGCGCTGTTCTCGGTTCCGGTGTCATCCTGACCAAGGGTACAGCCATCTATGACGCCACCAAAGGCGAATTCGTCCCTAAAACCGCTGAGGGCCAGACTGTCGTCCCTGCGGGCGCAGTCGTGGTTGCGGGCAGCAGGCCGATGGCCAAGGGCCCGGGCGCGGCGGCCGGAATCCAGCTTTACACTCCGGTCATCGTGAAGTACAGGGACGGAAAGACCGACGCTTCAGTCGAACTTGAGACTCTGCTCCGCTAAAGATGACAAGATTCTTCAAATACCACGGGGCGGGCAACGACTTCCTCATCGCTGACAACAGAGACGGGAAACTGTCGCTGAAAGCCACTGACGTTCAGCGGCTCTGCAACCGTCACACGGGTTTCGGAGCCGACGGGGCGATGCTTCTTGAAAGCAGTGCCGGACACGACTTCAGGATGGTGTTCTTCAATCCTGACGGGAGCGGCGGGATGATGTGCGGCAACGGCGGGCGATGCATAGTAGCGTTCGCGGCGGACCTGGGCATCGTTCAAGCCGGAAAGCCGATCGTGTTCGAAGCTCCGGACGGACTTCACGAGGCGGAAATCACCGTCAATGAATATCCCTGCAAGACAGTCAGGCTCAAGATGAAGGACGTGTCCGGAATCCGCGTCTGGCCGGAAGAACGCTCGTGCTTCCTGGACACCGGCACCAGGCATCTGGTCAAGTTCGTCGAAGGGCTGCAGGACTATCCGGTGCTGTCCGAGGGAAGGCGGCTGCGCCACGACCCGCGCTTCGCTCCGGTCGGAACCAATGTGAATTTCGTCGAACCTGAAGACCGTCCCGGAGAAGGGACAGTCCTTCACGTCCGGACTTTCGAGAAAGGAGTCGAGGACGAGACATTGGCTTGCGGCACGGGAATTGTCGCTTCGGCGCTCGCCGCTTTCAATCAAGGTTGTCCAGGCTCCCGCAACGCAGGCGGTTCCGCATCAAGGTACCTTGTGGAATCAGCCATAGCCAGGCTTCAGGTTGAGTTCGAGGCATCCGGCCGGGAAGAGGCTTTCAAAGCCAGCGATGTCCGGCTGACCGGTCCGGCCGAATTTGTTGGGACAGTTGAAATATTATTGTAAATTTGGCATATTT
>CAVCDF010000105.1:0-2302 GCA_963600795.1 Anaerotignum sp.
AGTCAGAACTGGAGAAGTCGCATGGTATTCCGTTCTGCTGCACGAAAACGCTCAATTATATGCATTAACATTACCTATTCAATCATCAGTTTCATATATTTTTATATACGACCAACATTTTTAAGTAATATGATATACGGATACATACGAGTGAGCAGTGACAAGCAGACAGTGGAGAACCAACGATTTGAGATAAACAAATTTTGTATGCAAGAGAAGTTGCACATAGATGGATGGATAGAGGAAACCATAAGTGGCACTAAATCCTACAGCAAACGAGAGTTGGGGAAGTTGCTTACCAAGGTGCAAAAGGGCGACATTATCATCTCGACGGAATTGTCTCGCCTTGGACGCAACCTCTTCATGATAATGGAGATACTCAACTTGTGCATGACTAAGGAGTGCAAGGTGTGGACTATAAAAGACAACTATCGTCTAGGCGATGACATTCAGAGCAAGGTTCTTGCTTTTGCTTTCGGTCTCTCGGCAGAGATAGAACGCAACCTGATCAGCCAACGCACCAAGGAAGCTTTAGCGAGAAAAAAGGCTGAAGGGATTACATTGGGGCGACCAAAAGGCAAGAAGACAGCTCCTGAAAAATACAAACTTCATAGCAAGATGATTCTTATCACCGAATTACTGAAAGCTAATATTTCCAAGAGACAGATAGCCAAACTTTGCAAAGTTGACCGCAGCACACTCGATAGATTTATCAAGCAGTTTTTACTGCGCATCGAAGCCTAGTCTGTAGAGTCTCCCAAGAGCCTTTCCTGCCCCCCTCACCCGCGGTCAATCGTGTTGAGGTAGCCTTTGCGGACTATGACATATTCATTCTCAAAGGGGTGGTCCTCCGAGATCCGCTTGGTGCGGAAAGTCTGGTACTTGATTTTCAGGAGATTCTTCACTCTCGAGTCTTCGTACATCGCCGCGGCGGATCCGGCCGTGTGGTGATAAGGTTCAATGAATATGAAGCGTCATCGGCGCTGGCGGTGGCGCTGTACTCTCTGCCGGACGACATTCAGAGTGCCGGGGAGGACTTGACGGATGATGATTTCAGCGAGCTGTACGCCGTCTTGACAGTCAATCTTCCGGAATCCGAAAGCCTTGCCCGGGGAACTCAATTCATAGACACGAACAACCACCCGTGGGCGTACGGATGGCTGATCGACAATGGTCTGGCTGAGCCGGCCGGCATTTTCGGGAAGAGCGGATTCTGCGTCTACCCGGCAATGAAATTCACTCTGGAGAACGCAGACAGCCCGGAATCTTGCCGGAGCATGGAGCCGCCGGAGTGACGGCGCCACGCTGTCAAAACTCAAGACGGAAGCCTTTGGACTTCATCTGGTCGTACCGGGCCTTGTTGAAGCGGTACCTGACGGGGATGCGGTTCGAAGCCCCGGCCGGGCGTTCGCCGGTGTCCTCCAGGATGCCGATGTGCAGCATCTTGTTCGCGAAGTTGCGACGGTCGAAGCGCACCTCCAGGATGCTCTCGTAGAGGTTCTGGAGCTGAGGCATAGTGAACACATCAGGCAGCAGTTCGAAGCCGACAGGCTCGAAATGGATCTTCTCCTTCAGACGGCTGAGAGCCACACGGAGAATCCGGTCGTGGTCGAACGCCAGGGACGGGACCGAACCTATAGGGAACCATTGGGCCTTGGCGGCATCGTCGCCACCCCTGACCTCCGCCTTGTTGACGAGAGCGAAGAACGCTATGGTTATGACTCGCTCCCGAGGGTCGCGGTTCACCTCCGAGAAGCAGCCCAACTGTTCAATGTAGGCAGTCTGCAGACCCGTCTCCTCCGCCAGTTCGCGCCTGGCGCCAGTTTCCGCGTCCTCATCTATCCTGAGGAAGCCGCCGGGAAACGCCCAGTGGCCCTTGTAAGGATCGACTCCCCTCTCCACCAGCAGAACCGAAAGACCGTCCTTCTGGTCATAACCGAATATCACGCAGTCAGTCGTCACCGCCGGATGCGGGTATTCGTATGAATATTTCCTCTTTGCCATTTTTTTGAATTTTTCTACCATGTTTCCTCCAAATCCTTGAAGTCAGGCGCAAAGATAATGCGTATTTTTCACTCGCGCAAATATTTTTGAGTAAATATTACACAATATTAAAAGGTGATGATTAGTGAAGTCTATCATTCCGCGTAGAGTTTTGCCATACGCTCAACGGTGTCCCTGATCTCTTTCCGGAAGCTTTCCGGCGAGAGCACCTCGACGTCGTCCATCTTGGAGATAATCTCCTGCTTGAAGTCGAAGGTCGGGGCGATGTGGTACCTGAATATGGCGTAGTCCCCTTCAC
>CAVCDF010000106.1:0-9267 GCA_963600795.1 Anaerotignum sp.
GCATAGAGGGAGGCCTTCACCTTGCAGGAAGCCACTCCGTCATATTCATTCGTCTTCGGTCTGGCCGCGCAGGTGCCCGCGCAGCGGACTACCGCCACCATAGGAGCCTTCTCCTTGACCTCGTAGCCAAGGATAGCGGCAACCTTCTTCATTGTTTCATTGCCTCCGACCGGACAGAAGTTGTTGTCCAGATTCGGGGCCTTCACCGCCGCCTCCGCAAAAGCGTGGCAACCGGCGAAACCACAACCACCGCAGTTCGCCCCGGGCATAACTTTCTCGACCTCTTCGATGCGAGGATCCTCCTCCACCTTGAACCGCTGGGCTACAAGATAGAGGGCCAACGCAAGCAGAAGGCCGAGGCCCGTGATGACAGCAATGGTCCAGATGATTGTTGTTGTCATAAAGCCAAATAAATAGTTATTCCTTTATATAAAACACGTACCCTTCCGCAAGGCGGTCCCTGCAGAAATAGAGCAACAAGTAATACACTGCAATCCCCGCGATCGAGGCAAGTCCGCAGACAAGTTCGTTCAGTCCCGACCCGGACAAGACCAGAATCAGGGCCAGAAGAACCGCAAGAGGCAGCACGTACGAAAACAGGACCGCCTTGAGTCCTGTTCTGAGTCCGAGGCAAACCTCCACATCCTGCCCGACCGAAAACGAGCCGGTCCCGGAAACCGGGACCTCGATTATCTTCTTCTTCGAGTCAAGAGCGCCGCAAAGGCCTGAAGCGTGGCAGGATGCGCAGGCGGATTCGGACACGATCTGCACGAACACCTTCCCGTCTCCGACGGAAACAACCTTTCCCTTATGCGACACTTCCTTTGCTGACATATTCATTGATTACATCGACATTCATTGCCCGACCTCGGATTCGACCATCGAGTCAAACTTATGCTTCAGTTCCGAAAAGCTGTTGAGCCTTCCCTGTACCTGGCCGACCTTTAGCGGAGCGGCGAACCAGACAGGAATCCTGTTGCCGTCGTCGGTGAACCAGCCGTAAAGGTCGGAATCACCCGAGAACACTTCTCCTGAAAGAACCTCGAAACTGAACTTCAGACATCTCACAGTCCCGACCTCCGGAACATTCCTGTTCTCCTTGCCGAGATAGACGAAATGAAGCGTGTACACATCATCGTCCACCGCGAAGGTCATCGGATACCGTTCCCCCTCCTTGAGTTTCGCCAGATCCACGTTACGAAGCACGTAGTACATCAGCGGAAGGTCGAAAGTGCAGCCGTCAAGCGGCAGCCGCACCGAAAAGTCCCCTTTCCTGGATGTGTTCAGAGCCGCGTCTATATGCTCGTCGCCAGGTGTGCGGTCATAGGAGTACAGGTTCGTGCAGGTGTACTTCCCTTCCCTGGCGAACCTCGTGAATTTCACCGGCTTGAGTCCGTCCCTGGTGAACCAGGAATCAAGATCTTCCTTGACGCGGAAGAATTTCTCGTAGAATTTCTGCGTCTTCCCCGTGAGAGACGCGTGGAAGACCTTGCTGCCGTTGAGCACCATAGTGTCCACGCTCAAGGTGGCCTGCGCCACGTCGGCATTTATTATGCCCCATTTGTAGTGGATGGTGAACACCAGCTTTTCACCCCCCTTGAAGGCAAGTTCCGACTCCTTCAGATTGCCGACCGGGAGGCATTTCACCTTGTCGCCGGCGAAGACAGGCAGACAAGACATAATGAATATGAAGGCGGCGACGCCGAATCCGACAAACCTGTCCATATCAGAAATCCGCATTGTTGTCAAACTCTCCGTTCATCGCGGAATTCATCGCGGACTCGGTCCCCATCGATTCGGCCTGCGCGGTAAGAGACTCGCCCGGCTCCACGAAGCGCACCTGTTCGGCCTTGAAGAGCATATCGATGTCGCAGACTTCACCGTTACGATGCTTGGCGATGATGATCTGGGTTGTCTCCTTCCCGTCGGGAGTTTCTCCAAGACCCACATAGTCAGGACGATGAATGAATATCACGATGTCTGCGTCCTGCTCGATTGAACCGGATTCACGCAGGTCGCTCAACTGCGGCTTGCCGTTGCCGCCGGTTCTCTTGACGGCGTCACGGGACAGCTGCGACAGCGCGATGATCGGCACGTTCAGTTCCTTTGCAGTCGATTTCAATGTCCTTGAAATCTCGGCCACGGCCTGCTCGCGCATTCCCTTGTACTCCGCAGGAGCCTGGATAAGCTGAAGGTAGTCCACAATCACAAGCCTCACGTCCTTGGACTTCACCAGACGCTTCACCTTGGTGCGGAACTCCATCAGAGGGATGCTCGGGGTGTCGTCGATGTACAGAGGGGCCTTGGACAGGGCGGCCAGCCTTGTCTCAAGCTGCTGCCAGTCCCACGGGTCGAGTTTCGCGCCGCCTTTGAGCTTGTCGGCCGAAAGGCCCGACTCGGTGGTCATCAGTCTCATCACCAACTGCAAAGCCGACATTTCCAGAGAGAATACGGCGACCGGCATATGATGGTCAACCGCAGCGTTCCTTGCGAGGTTCAGGGCGAAAGCCGTCTTTCCGACGGAAGGTCTGGCGGCCAGAATGATAAGGTCGGACTTCTGCCAGCCTCTGGTCACCCTGTCAAGGGAAGGGAAACCTGACGGCACACCGCTGAGGCCGGAGACCTTCTGGTTCCTCTCGACCTCCTTCATCGCTTCGTTGATCAGCGACCCTACTTCCTGAACATCCTTCTTCAGATTGTTCTGGATGGCTTTATAGACCTTCGACTGAGCGTTGTCGATGAGATCGTCAACCTTGACGGAGTCATCGTACGCATCCTTGAGGATTTCGTACGAAGCGGTTATCAGGTCTCTCTGGATACTCTTCTGCTTGAGAATCTTGACATAATATTCAAGATGGGCGGCCGCTCCGACTTTTTCCGACAGGCCGGCAAGAGTCACCGCACCTCCGATGTTCTCGAGGTTGCCTTTTTCGCGCAGCTTGCTGCTGACGGTCAGGATGTCGACGGAAGCGTGATCCTTGTTGACAAGTTCCGAGATCGCCTCGAAGATCGTTCTGTTGCGCGCAGCGTAAAAGCACGACGAAGTCAGTTCCTCAAGCGCCATATCAACGGATGAGGGTTCGATAAGCATCGCGCCCAGTACGGCCTCTTCTACATCGAGGGCCTGAGGGGGCATATTGCCCATCGCCAGCTCACGCCCTACTTCGTCAAGGTCGACCGGCTTCGCTTTCTTCTTCGTTCTTGCGGGCTGGTCGGACATATTCTCAATCAGATGCTATTCGAAATCAGGATTGACGATGATTCTGCCGCAGTGCTCGCAGATTATCAGCTTCTTGTTGGAAGCGATCTCCACAAGGCGCTGTGGAGTGATGGTGTTGAAGCATCCTCCGCAGGAATCTCCGTTATAGACGGAAACGACGGCGAGATGGTTGTGCACGCTGCCGCGGATGCGGTCGTAGGCGCTCATTGTTCTCGGATCGATCTTCTTGGCGCATTCCTCCCTGACGGCGCGCAGCTTCTTTTCGTCCTTCGAAGTGGACTCGACAATCGTCGCAAGCTCTTCCTTCTTGGCCTTGAGGTCATCGGTACGGATGGAGATGTAGTCCTTCATCGACTCGATGTCATCCTTCTTGGCAGCGATCGCGGTCTTGGCGTCGTTGATGTTCTTCTGGGCAATCTGGCGCAGAAGATCCTGATTCTCGATCTCCTTGTTGATGGAATCGTATTCACGGCTGTTGGAGATGTCGTTCAGCTGCTGCTGGTACTTGTCAATCTGGGCGTCGCAGTCAACGATGTTCTGCCTGTTGTCGGCAATCGTCTGGTTGTAGGCTTCGATGACGGCGGCATTCTGGCTCTGACGTGCCTTGAGGTCGGCGATTTCATTTTCAAGAGCCTCAACCTCGGACGGGAGTTCGCCACGCAGTTGCAGGATTTTGTCAATCGCCGAATCCGCTTCCTGAAGCGCATAGAGCGTCTTGAGCTTTTCCTCTACGCTTATTTCGGAATCGGCGAAATTCTTCTGCAGTGAGACGAAGGTTTCTCTCTGGTCTATAGGAGTCTCGACTTTCTTGATTTTTTTGGTAGCCATATACTTATCTGATAAATATTTGTCTAAAAGTACAGCACCGGATTGGCCGAAGCCAGATTCCTGCTGATTCGGATTGCAAAGGTAGGAAATTTTTTGCTTATGAGAGAAAATAAAATATCCACAATGTCCACTTCACCCTCGAAGTGACCTATGTCAATAACCATAAAGTCATTAGGCGTAAAGAAATGATGGTAGGACACATCCCCGCAGATGTACGCCTGCGCTCCGCTGTTCATAGCGTTCCCGATCAGCGACGAACCGGCTCCTCCGCACATCGCGACCCTGGTTACAGGGATGTCGATGAGATGCGAGCAGCGGACCACCTTGAGGCCGAAGCTGGACTTGACATATTCAATGAACTCACGGCTGTCCATCGGATGCGGGAGCGTCCCGACTGCACCGAGCCCGACACCTTCGGACTCTTCATCAAGAACCTTGACGTCGGAAAGGCCAAGCCTGCGCGCCATAGCCCCGCTCACCCCTCCGATAACCTTGTCGGCGGTGGTGTGGGCGGCATAGACGGCAATCCCGGCAGAAATCGCCCTGATGATGGCGAGTCCTACCGGATCTTCCGGTGAAATTTTCTTTATGCCATTGAATATCAAAGGATGGTGAGTCACGATGAGATTCGCTCCGCAAGCCGCCGCTTCATCCACCAGTTCAGCCGTGCAGTCAAATCCCAGCAGCACTCCGGTGACATCCTGTTCCGGAGAACCCACGATGAGCCCGCTGTTGTCCCAGCCTTCCTGGATGCCAAGAGGAGCGAACTGCTCGATTACGGCGGTGATGTCCTTGACTTTCATCACTTCAGCGATTTTTTGACATCGACCAGCTGGCTGCGGATCTCCTTCAGGCTGTCCAGCACCTTGACGCGGCCGTCAACCTTCTTCCTCTCGGCGGCGAGCTTCTTCGATGCGCCTTCAAGGGTCAGGCCCTGTTCCTTCACGAGAAGATGCACCTGCTTTAGACAGTCGAGGTCCTCGGCGGTGTACAGACGGTTGCCCTTGGCATTCCTCTTGGGCTTGATGTATTTCGGGAAAGAGTTCGACCAGAATCTGACCAGTGACGTGCTTTCCCCAAGAATTTCGGCGACTTCGCCGATTGTGTAGTATAATTTATCCATTTGTCAATATTTCATTCTGTCAATATTTCATTCGGCTTCATCCCTCAAACTTCAGCCTTCCGTCAAATATTCCGTGAATATTCTCAATCCATGGACTGCCCCGTGTTGAGGGACATAAGAAGCATTCCCATATATTCATCCGGACCGACCGAAGCGAAGAGACAGTTCAGCGGGTCGAGCCGCAGAGTGTCCTTGAGCACCTCGTAATGGAGATGAGGTGCGAACGAATTGCCCGACATCCCGACCTGGCCGACCTGCTGTCCCCTGGAGACCCTCTGTCCCCTGGACACGCGGGTGTTCTCAAGATGGGCGTACCTCGACACATAGCCGTTGCCGTGGTCGATGGTCACGACATTACCCAGTCCCTTGTTCGAATGGACCACTTCGCTGACGGTCCCGTCCGCAGCCGCAAGAACAGGCTCGCCCTGCTGGGAAATCAGATCAAGGCCTCCGTGCATCACGGAAACCTTGTAGAACGGATTGATCCTCAGCCCGAGGGAAGCGCCGGTGCGGGCGTAGGCGAAATCCGCCAGAGGAATGGACATCGGAGGAAGGCCGGAGCCTTTGCGCTCGGCTTCTTCCACCGCGGTCTTCAGATTCTCCTCTATCCTTGCGGACGCCTTGGTCAGAGCGTCAAGCTTCCGGGCCGTGTATTCAACTATATGTCTGTCGGAGACCGAATCGGCATCGGAGAGGACAATGCTAGCCTGCAAGCCGCCGAGGTCCGGCGCCGGTGAATTGAACAGACGCATGTAGATTTCGTTGTCCCTCGCCTCAAGTCCCTTCAGGACATCGTCCACAAGCCCTTCCTTCCTGACCATATCGGCGTACAGGTCCCTGTAGGCCTGGTTTTCCTTTTCGAGCCGCCGCTCGGAATCCGTACTGATCAGAAGCGAGAACACTATGTAATAGACGACCGCAAGCGATGCGGTCACCAGGAAATATTTCAAAGCCTTCCCGAGGACGGCGTGAACGGAATGCGACACCTTGCGGAACTCCATCCGTGTCCTGTCAAACTCATATTTCTGACTCATCTCTCCGACCTGTTTTGTTCAGCTCCTGAATCATCTCCTGGCAAGGCTGAAGCCGCGCCTTCTGACATCTTCGCCGGAAGCCTCCCTGCGCATTTTCACCATAGCGGCATATTCGTCCTTTGACATCGACAGGTCAAAGTAATTCAGCGGATTGACCTTCTGGCCTTTGTAGACGACTTCGTAGTGCAGATGCGGACCGCTCGAACGTCCGGACTTTCCTGTCTCTGCGATGCAGTCCCCTCTCTTGACCTTCATTCCCTCTATGACCTTGACGGAATTCAGGTGCGCATAGACAGTCTTGTAGCCGAAGCCGTGGTCTATCGTGATGCTGTTGCCGTAGCCGAAGAACTCGAAGGCGACCGTCTCGACCACTCCGTCGCCTGTGGCATAGACAGGATTGCCGACCTTCATCGCCAGGTCGACGCCGGTGTGCATCTTGGCGTTGCCGGTGAACGGGTCCGACCTGTAGCCGAAAAGGCTGGTCAGTCTGTAAACGGAAGGATCGGGCATCACAGGCGGCACGGCGGGAATGCAGGAAGCCATATCGCCTGCAGTCTTGGAAACCGCGGAGACTTCATCAAAGGATTTGCTCTGCACGCAGGTCATCCTGGTCAGTCTGTCGATACGCATCATCGTGTTCTTCAAGCGGTTGTCCTTCTCCAGACCGTCAAGGTACGCATAGCGGTCGACCCCGCCGGTCCCGGCGTTGCGGACCTCAGCGGGAATTTCGTTCATTCCGAATATGGACCTGTAGATGTCGTCGTCCCTTACCTTCAGGGCCTCAAGAATCTCCTCGCTGCGGTCAAGTTTGGTGTCCATCAGGTCGAGCCTTGCCTCCCATCTGGCCCTTTCCGCCTTCAGCAGCACCGTCTTGGGAAGATCATAACCGAGGACAGACGTGAATATCCAGACGTACAGCACGGCCATCGCCACGCTGCCCGCAAGCAGAAGCACGCCCTTGAAGACTTTAGACTTCAAAGACACCTCCTTCAGCTCGAACAATAAGGTTTCTGGATTGAGAATGTATTTTCTCATATTTTACAAATATACCCTTTTTTGCGATAATTCGCGAAAAATGTTATAATTTTGCCAATTCCGTGCCTTTCTGAAGAGAAATTTCGGAAAGAAACGGGAGCATATTCATGAATTAATTGATTTTTAGATATGTACACATCCAAAGAGATTCGACAGCAATTTCTGGATTTCTTCGCATCCAAAGGACACACGGTGGTGCCGTCCGCACCTATGGTGATCAAGAATGACCCTACCCTGATGTTCACCAATGCAGGAATGAACCAGTTCAAGGACATATTCCTCGGCAACTCGACCCCAAAGACGAAACGCGCCACAGACTCGCAGAAGTGTCTCAGGGTCAGCGGAAAGCACAACGACCTCGAAGCCGTGGGACACGACGGCAGGCATCACACGATGTTCGAGATGCTCGGCAACTGGAGCTTCGGGGACTATTTCAAGACCGAGGCCATCTCCTGGGCCTGGGAACTGCTTACCGAGGTCTACAAGATCGACAAGACAAAGCTCTACGCCACCGTGTTCGAGGGTTCAGCCGAAGACGGGACCGCTCTCGACGAGGAGGCAAGGCAGGCCTGGATGAAGCTGATGCCGGAGGACCACATCATCCTCGGCAACAAGCACGACAATTTCTGGGAGATGGGTGACACGGGCCCTTGCGGACCTTGCAGCGAAATACACATCGACCTGCGTCCGGACGAAGAGATCGCAAAAATCCCGGGCAAGGACCTTGTCAACACTGACAACGACCAGGTCATCGAGATCTGGAACCTTGTCTTCATGCAGTACAACCGCAAGGCCGACGGTTCGCTCGAACCTCTGCCCGCCAAGAACATCGACACCGGTATGGGCTTCGAGAGGCTCTGCATGGTGCTTCAGGGCAAGACCAGCAACTACGACACCGACGTGTTCTCCGGAATGATCCGCAGAATCGAGGAGCTTTCAGGCCACGCCTACCACGAGTCTGACAAGACAGAGGTCGCGATGAGAGTCATCGCCGACCACATCAGGGCCATAGCCTTCTCGATAGCCGACGGCCAGCTGCCTTCCAACGTGAAGGCCGGCTACGTCATCCGCAGGATCCTGCGCCGCGCAGTGCGCTACGGCTACACCTTCCTCGGCTTCGACGAACCGTTCCTCTGCTCCCTCGTGCCTCAGCTTGTGGCCGACATGGGAGAGGCCTATCCTGAACTGAAGGCCCAGCAGAAACTCATCGAGAGCGTCATCCGCGAGGAGGAGATGTCCTTCCTGCGCACTCTCGACAGAGGCATCAGACTGATGGACGACTACATAGCCAAGAACGCGGCCTCCAAGACCATCCCGGGAGAGGATGCCTTCGTGCTTTACGACACCTACGGATTCCCGATCGACCTGACCGAACTCATCGCTTCGGAGAAGGGCTACACTGTGGACATGGAGGGCTTCGGACGTGAACTCCAGAAGCAGAAGGACAGAGCCCGCAACGCGACGGCCAACGAATTCGGTGACTGGACCGTCTACAACGACGGAGAGGAAGAAGCGTTCCTCGGCTACGACTGCCTTGAACTTGAAGGAGTCAAACTTCTCAAGCAGCGCACAGTAAAGCAGAAGAACAAGACTATGTTCCAGCTTGTCTTCGACCGCACTCCGTTCTACGCCGAGATGGGCGGCCAGGTCGGCGACACCGGAATCATCATCTCCGACAGCGGAGAACAGATCAGAATCCTCAACACCGTCAAGGAAAACAACCTGACCATCCACATAGCGGAAAAGATTCCTGCCGACTGCACCGGAACATTCTCGCTGAAGGTGGACGCGGAGCGCAGGCTCAAGATCACGGCGAACCACACGGCAACCCACCTTCTTGACTTCGCGCTGAGGGAACTTCTCGGCACCCACGTCGAGCAGAAAGGCTCGTTCGTCGGCCCGGACTACTTCCGCTTCGACTTCTCGCACTTCTCCAAGGTGACCGACGAGGAACTGCGCAAAGTTGAGCACAGGGTCAACCAGCTGATCCGCGCGGACTTCCCGCTGGAAGAGAAGAGGGACGCCAC
>CAVCDF010000107.1:0-7840 GCA_963600795.1 Anaerotignum sp.
TTCATAGGCAGACTGAAACTGTGGAAAGCGACGGCGTATCCACTGTCCCCTGCACGAGCCAGCTCCTCCGTCATTCATAGGCAGACTGAAGCTGTGAAAAAAACGACGGCTGGCGGAAAGATTGCGGTGGCGAAGGAGTATATATGAGTATGAACCTTAAAAATTTTGAATATGATGAATATCGATAACACTGAAACAAGAGGGATACGCTTCTGCAACAGGAAGCATATTCTTCGCAGGACAAACGCTCTGGCATCCGAGCGGCTCGCTTTCCGTGATGGGACTATGCTCGGGGATGTGGACATACGCAACGAGAAAGGTTCGACGATCCGCAAGGTGCGCAGAATCATTGAAAAGCGTGTCTGCCAGCATCTTTACCGCAACAACAAGGGAGCGTCCGCGGGTGACAATTATGGCAGATACAATGAGCGTCACCGCATCACGAACTCTCTGAAGAACCTCTATGGTTGGAACTACATAGTCTGAATATAGGCTACATAGTCTAAGGCCTGGGGCAGGTGACAGAATTGCAGGGAATGCCGTTCATACGCCTTGCAGGCGCAAATCTGTTTCGGCGCATCGTGGCGGGGTCGGGAATAGGCAACACCCGTGGCAGATAAACAGCTGACTGTGTGGCAGATAAGCAAAGGTCTTGTCGTGAAATCTCGACCAGACCTTTATTGTTTTACTTGATTATCAATCAGTTATCTGCCACGAGCCACTGCTTTTCCAGAGTTGCCTACCGGCCATCGCCTACCCGTGACGCACCAGTTGTTGGTTTCAGCGGGAGTACCCCCTATTGTACGGGCAAGGCGGAGGGAGTTGGGGTTCTGAATTTTGGTAACGTGCAAAATTCAGGTTCCCGACTCGCTCCGCCATCCTATTGCACCGCCCCCGTGCGTAAAAAGGGCCACCTGACGCACGGAACCGTTCGAAACAGGACTCCGTGCGCGAAAAGGGCCATCTGACGCACGGAACCGTTCGAAACAGGACTCCGTGCGTAAAAAGGGCCATCTGACGCACGGGGCCGTCAAAGCGGGCCTCCCGTGCGCGAAAAGGGCCATCTGACGCACGGGAGGGTCGCACGGGAGGGCCGCACGAGAGGAATGGCCGGAGCACGGAAGCACCGTTCAAGAATATCACCAGGCGATGTTAAGGCCGAGGGCGATGTCGGTGTTCGGCTTGCCGAGAGGAATGAACTGAGGATTCACCTTGTAGAACAGCCCGTCGGTGCCGATGAAGAATGAAACGCCGGGACAATGCACATTCAGCATAGCGCCGAACGCAAAACCGTAGGTGTTGTACCCGGCGCTGGCGGCCAGCTCAAGAGCCTTGAAAGGCTTGTAGTCGGCAACGGCCCTGCCCTCCCAGTACCGGAAAGCACTGTCGTGACGATATGTGCCCAAAGCGCCGAGAGACAGCCTTTCGGCGACCTCGACCTTGACACCGGCCCTGGCCGTGAAAGGAAGGAGGCGGATTTCGTTTGCGTCACCCTCGTTCCTGAACTCGAACACTTCCACCAGCTCATCCACCATTCCGGAAAACTGCTCCCCGATTCCGCCCTTGCCGGACGAAATCAGGTCGTCACCGCCCGTGAAAGTCCAGCTCTCGCCCGGAGTGCGCCCCCGCAGATTGTTGAACCAGTAGTTGGCCCCCACATCGGTGACCGATGCTGACAGTTCGACCTTGCCCAGGTCAGCCTTCAGTCCGAAATCCATAGCAAGACCGAAACCGTTCATTCCCTTGAGAAGACCGTACTCGGAATTCTTGAAATCTATCACATCGTCGTACTGGCCCGTGGCGGATTTCTTCTTCCGGATCTTCATTCCGTCATAGGCCCCCGTCAGAGTCCCATCGGCATCCACTTTCCACTCCTTTCCGTCCAGACTGAGATGCGCCCTGTCCATCTTCACGTTGAAGTCCGCAACACCCACGAGACCCTTGAGTCTGATTCCATAAGTCACCTTTCTCCTGCCCCACGAAGAGCCGAAACCTATCTCCACGAAAGAAGTGCCCCTGGCCTGCAGACCGGAAAGATCGAAGTCACCGGACTCGGAAGCGCCATCCTTCAGGAAGCGGAAAAAGTCGTACGGGATGCTGCCGTCAACATAGTTCCTGACGGACACGTCAATCGTGTTGAACAGATTGCCGGTCCTGATGCCGATGGCCAGAATGTTGGTGCCGACATCGGCGGAGAACCTTGAAGCGGTCTTGTCCAGCCCGGAAAGCACGTCGGAAGCGGACACGTCAGGATGCAGGAACGTGACCAGCCCGCCATCACCCGGATAAAGGACATTGTCCAGTCCGATGTTGCCCTGAAGCCCCACCGAGGCCGAACTTATCCCCGGAAGGCCGACGAAACTGTATGAAGGCGAAAACGCGGGGTTCAGGCGGTATGAATATGCATAGTCGGACATGAAGTACCCTGTCTGGAGATTCTGTCCCCGGACGGAGACGAAGCAAACAAGCGCGACAATGAATATGGCTGCTCTCTTCATCGGTTCAGATATGTTACGCCTTCAGGGAACACAAGGTAAGACTCCAGAACCTGGACGCCCTGGGTGGAGGAGATGAACGTCTTCTCTTCGGGAAGGCTCTCCACGTAGAGCCCGATGCGGAAGCCGTCGAAGGAGATGATGCCGTCCTTCAGATCGATTTCTATGCTCAGCGGTGTCGTGACCGGAGATTCGAGCGTACCTGCCGCCAGTACACCGGACGTTTTCACCGTGGCATTTTCCGCCGGATTGCCTTCGGCGTCTATGGCCTCGGCCTCGATGCGGAATGTGCCCGGAATCGTACTCTTGACATTCATCTTGAAGGCGACGCCGGGGACTCGGTAATCACCGGTGCGGACATCGTTCAGCCCGCCGATATTCACGGAGCCGAAATGCAGTCCCTGCTTAGGAAGGCTTTCCTCGACATAATAGCCGCCTTCGCAAGGAATCAGATAGTCCCGGAAACGCTCGGCGACAAGGTCAGCGATCGGAATGTGTTCGAAGGATCCGACAGGGACCTCGACCATCCTCCCGAAATTGACGGAGGTGTCGATGTCCTGCCCTAGGTCGTAATCCTTGTCAACGCAGCCGGGAAGGGAAGATGCGATGAACGCTATGACGCAGATGCGGCCCAAAAGTTTCATAACCGGCACGTTCTTGACAGACATATTCATAGCGCGCCGGTTCAGAATGTGTACTTGACCACGGCGAGCACCCTGTGGTTGATGATGAGATGGTTGTCTTCAACGGCGAGAGCGTGCTGATCAAGTTTGTCGATGTCGCCGTAGTCAACGCCGGTGAAGTCATATTCAAGAGCGAAGGTCAGCCTCTCGAGGTTGTAGGCGACGGTCGGAGTGATGCGCGCCATCTGGCGGATGTTCTTGAAACCGCCGCTGAAGAAATAGACGTTGTCCGGATCGAGGTAACCCGTCTCTTCATCCACCTCAAGCATCCTCTTGCTGCCGAACGCCCTCATATAGCCGGCCATGCACATAAACTGGAGCTGGCTGCCGTAGCACACAGAAGCGAACGATGTGAGGCTGCGCAGCGGGGAATATTCCCTCTCATAGACGCGGGTGACGTCGCACACGGCATAGCCTCCCATAAGTCCGAGATGGTCTCCCCCCGAAGCATAGACAGCCTTGGCGTTGACCTTCAGGTCTCCTTTTGAATATTCAAGATAAACCATCGGGCTGACCATCGAAATGCGGTCCTCCACAGATGTGCCGAGATCGTAGTACTTGCCGTCGGTGTCCGTCGTGCGCCATCTCGGCCTCAGGCTGATGAAATCGGCCCCAGCCTTGGCGGTGAAGCCCTTGACGGAATACGAAAGTCCGGCGTAGAGTTCAGGAATCAGTCCGTACTTGACGTAGTCCACGGAAGGGCCTTCGGGCCCGGCAGGACAGAACTCGGAAGGATACAGCGCCCCCGCAGTGAAGGAGAAGTTCTTGAGGAACGTCGTCCTGAACATAATCTGCGGGCTTCTTGAATATGGATTGAAAGGAGAACCCATCTCGTAGTTGACGCAGTACGGCATATCCTCCGACATCGGATGCCACGCGTGGCCGACTCTGAAGGAATATGAACGGAACAGGCTCCTCGGCTTGTCCCAGCCGAGGTCAAGGTAGGCCTGGCGGAGACGAAGCGACGGAGAACTGCCGTTGAAAAGAGTGAAGTCCGTCTCCACTTTTCCGGAGACGCTGAACGAGCCGTACTTGAAGCCTGTGATGTCAACACCAAGCCTCGTGGTGACGGCGGACATCTTCAGCGACGGGTTGTAGTAGATGTCCTCGCCGTTGAAGTTGATGTCCTTGTCGTAAGGCAGATAGTAGAACTGGTCTTCGGTGTCGGTCAAGGATTCCCGCGCATCGAAGATTGCGGCAGTCCTGATGAAGCCATATGGATCAAGATGATTGGACAGCTTGATGATGTGACTGCCCTGGGCAAGGCTCCGGACTGACGGAACCAGCGCAAGCAGAGCGAATGCTAGAATTTTTGCCTGTATCTTCATAACGCAGTTGATTTTCACTGAAAGATTGTTCTGAAAAGGGAGCCGGTCCCGACCGGCCGGAGCCTAGAAGGCGAACTTCACCAGAGCCTGCAGACGGTGGTTGGTAATCCAGTGGAGATTGTCCTTGGCGAGGCCGTGTGAGCCTATGTATTTCTCATTGCCGCCGACTCCGCGGATTGACTTGTAGTCACCGTACTGGACGCTCGTGAGTTCATATTCAAGACCGATCGAGAACTTGCCGATGTTGTGGATGACGGTCGGAGTGAGCCTCCACATCTGGTTCATGTTCGAGAAGCTGTTCTTGCTGAAATACAGATTGGATGCAGGAGCATAACCTTCAGAAGTGGCTCCGTAGAGTTCATCTTTCGTTCCAAGGTTCTTCACGTAGCCGCCGAAGAGGATCCACTGGGTCTTCTTGCCGTACATAAGGCTGAACCAGGACGAAGAGTTGCGGGTAGGGGTATATTCACGGCTTATACCGTCGGACTTGATGCCGCTGATGCCGTAGCCGCCGTTGAGGTTGACGTGCTCTCCGGCCTCTGCCAGGACGCTCTTCAACTTGGCTGAGAACAATCCGCGCTTGTACTGTCCGTAAAAGAACGAAATGAACGTGGTGATGCGGTCGGAAACCTTCTCCAGGCCGTCGTTGACGCGAGGCTTGATTGAAAGCATATCCACACCGGCCCTGATGAGGAACCCGCCTTCGGTGTAGTTCAGACCGACATAGATTTCAGGGGTGCAGCCGTCTTTGATGTAGTCGGCCGAAGCGCCGGAAGGGCCTGCGGAGGTGTACTGCATCTGCCAGATGGCGGCTCCCGTGAGAGAGAAGTCGTCGCTCAACTTATAGTCGAACTTCACCTGAGGTGTACGGCTGAAAGGGCCGAAAGGAGCGCCGGTGTTCAGCGAGAACACATCCGGCATGTCGGCGGCCATAGGATGCCAGGCCTGGCCTGCGGTGACGTTCCAGTCATTCTTTCCAATGGTCACATAGGCCTGACGGAGACGGAGCACGGCCGTGCCGGTGGATCCCGAAAGGCCGTTGTAGAAGTCAGTCTCAATCTTCGCGCCCATCTTGAAGCCGTTGTATTCATAGCCTGTGACATTGAGCCCGACGCGGGAGGTAAGGGCGGCGAAACGGAAGGACATCTGACCGTTGAGGTCGGTGTCGCCCACCGTGTTCTCATCCTTCGGAAGATAGTAGAAGAAGTCCTCCGTGCCGGCTACGCTCTCACGGGTGTCAAAAGCATAGTAATTGCGGATGAATCCGTATAGTTTGACCTGCGGCTTTGTCTCCTGGGCGCCAAGAGAGGCGCAGACGGCCAAAGCGGCCAGGGAAGTGAGAATCTTGTTCATTTTAAAGACAATAGATTTAACGATATTTACATCAAGAAGCTGCTTTGGTAAAAAAACCGCCAAAGCAGCTTCTTGTACATTGCACCGCCGTTACTGGGCGAACGGGAATATCTTGGTGAGCCAGAAGAATCCGAACACGAGGCCGACGACACCAATAATGATGCCAACCTTGGCCATATCCTTGGTCTCGACGAGGCCGGTGGAGCAGGCGATGGCGTTCGGAGGTGTGGAGATCGGGAACAGCATGGCCACGGACGCACAGGTCGCCACGAAGATGATCATGGCCTGCGAGCCGCCCATCGCGAGGAAGGAAGCGTTGCTGGCCGCTGAAGGATCCGCCATACCCTGGGCCACGACGATAAGAATCGGGATGAGCAGGGCCGCCGTCGCGGAGTGGCTGATGAAGTTGGAAAGTCCATAGCATACAAGACCGGAGACAACCAGCACAAGCACCACGGACATATCTCCGAACGGAATCGCAGCAATCAGCACTTTGGCGAGACCGCTGTCCTGCATCAGGTAGCCCAATGCGAAACCTCCGGCCACAAGCCAGAGTACCGTCCAGCTGATGCCTTTGATCTCCTCCTTGCCGAAAAGTCCGGTCATCGTGAAGACCGCCAGAGGGATGAGGGCTACGACGTTGGAACTGATGTGGTGAACCTGCTCTGTGGCCCAGAGAAGGATTGTCACGATGAAGGTGATCCACACGAGCACGCTCTTCCAGTCCTTCTTCTTCGTGTTGTCAGGAATCTCAAGAACGAGTTTCTTGGTCTTGAACGGGAAGAAGAAGAGAAGAACCACCCAGGCGAGCAGGATCATCAGGATCACGTAAGGGATCATGTGCACGCACCAGTCTCCGAAAGAGACCTCGATGCCGGCCTGCTCAAGATAGCCTTTGGCCGTAGCGTTCGGAGGAGTTCCGATAGGGGTTCCGATACCTCCGAGGTTGGCGGCGATAGGAATCGAAAGTGCCAGGCCGACCTTGCCTCTGTCGTCGCTCGGAAGTTTTGAAAGCACGGGCGCGAGGAAAGCAAGCATCATGGCCGCCGTGGCGGTGTTGCTCATGAACATCGAGAACACGGAGATGATGATGAGGAATCCCAGCAGCACCATCTTGGGATTGGTTCCGAAAATACTCAGGAGGGATTTGGCCAAAGTCACGTCAAGTCCGTACTTCTCCGCCATGATGGCAAGCACGAAACCGCCGAGGAACAGCATCACGACAGGATCGGCGAATGCGGACATTATTCTCTTGTAGCTGACCAGCTGGCCGTAATCAGGATTGCAGAACAACCCGATACCCTTGTCCGACACTGTCAGAAGGGCTATCACGATGATCAGAATGGAGGTGGTCCAGTTCGGGATGATCTCGAACATCCACATCAGCGCGGCAAACACAAGCAAGGCAATCACACGCTGCTGCACGACAGTCAGAGCATCGATGCCGAAGAAAGAAGTCGGCACACACCACAGGAAGAGTGTCACCAGCAGGACAATTGGCAGAAGCACACAGTACTTCACATTGAATTTCTTTTCAGCCATTTCTAAAATTTTTATTTACAATTTATTTCTTGAATTCGAATCTGAGGTCAACAGGAATCTTCTCAAGACGGATGTTGACAAGGTCAGCCTTGAAATCTTCAGAAAGCGCACAGTACTTCTTTTCGAACTGTTCAGCCGCCTCATAGTCTCCGGTCGCCTGCACTTTGATCACCTCAGCCGCAAGCTCCGCCACCAGAGACAGGACCTTGTCATAGTCTATTGAATATTTTCCGCTGTCCCCACGGGTCACGCCGCCGTTGGCATCGAGGTAGTTGAACATCATCACGTAAGCCCTTCCGAGCTGGGAAGCCTCTCCGAAGCGTTCCGAACGCACCAGATTGGCGATGAATGTGGTGATGGCATCCTCCTTGGTCACGATTGCCGGAATCTTGTGATCGTCGAGCATCTTGCAGACAAGGTAGAGACCCACGGAGTTGGC